>JBILAW010000056.1:0-11491 GCA_044354025.1 Sediminibacterium sp. | reverse complement strand
AGGTTCGTTTTGCACCACAGGCTGGCAAATACAAAGTGTACATTGTGGATGAGGTCCACATGCTAAGCGCCAGTGCCTTTAATGCATTTCTAAAAACATTAGAAGAGCCCCCACCCTATGCTATTTTCATTTTAGCGACCACCGAAAAACATAAAATTCTTCCAACCATTTTAAGTCGATGTCAAATTTTTGACTTCAAAAGAATTGTGCCAGAAGATACCGTAAAACACTTAGAGGAAATTGTAGCAAAAGAAAATATTAAAGCCGAAAGAAATGCGCTTCAACTCATTGCTCAAAAAAGCGAAGGTTGTATGAGGGATGCATTGAGCATTCTTGATAAAATTGTTAGCTTCTCAAACGGCGCATTGACTTACGACAATACTTTAGAGCACTTAAATATTTTAGACGAGGGTTATTTCTTTAAATTATTAACCCACCTTACAGAGGAAGACCTAACAAGTGCCATGTTATTGTATGACGAAATCAATCAAAAAGGTTTCGAAGGGGATACCGTATTGTATGGCATGGCTGCATTTATTAGAAATATCCTTGTTTGTAAAGATAAAGCCAGCGCACATTTACTTGAATCTATCGAAGGATGGAGAGATCAATATTTAGCTGCTGCCCAAAAAATAAGCACCCCTTATTTAGTGAGTGCATTGAATATTTTAAATGAAGCCGAGATCCAATTTAAGATGGCCCGTAATAAAAGACTGCATGTAGAATTGGCCTTGATTAAACTCAACTTTTTACAACAAGCTATTGAATTAAGTATGGAAGACGGCCAGCTAGTAAAAAAAAAACTAGTTGACGCGCATTACCCTATTCGCACTAAAAAGATCATTCCTTTAAGTAATATTGTTGTGAACGCTGAGGCAAAATTAGTCATCGAGACTTCTGCGCCAGTAACCAACCCAATTTCCACTCCAATAGTTCCTGCTAAAAAAGTTGCTACCCCTGCAGTTCAAGACCAATCTGTTGTTGAACCAGTGCTATCTAACAGTGCAACTACTAGCGCTCCTACAAATAATCCCACTGGTGATACAGTTGCACCAAATGTAACAGGCGGCAAGAAAAGTTTATTGGCCGTATTGCAACAGAAATATGGCAATGATTACAATATTGAAGAAGTGAAAGAAGCGATTTCTCTCAACATAGAGACATTGCAATTATGCTGGAACGACTATACCAATAAAATGGAAAAAGACCTGAAACACTCGGTAGCAGGGACTTTTAGAATGGCCACACTACAAATAGAAGACCCTACCCATTTTACCATTACCGTACCAGCTTTGACTGCTCAAAAATTTGTAGAACAAGAGCGCATGACTTTAATGGAAACCATTTGGGAGCGTTTTCAAAACAGGGCTATACAATTTAGTATTTTGGTTGATGCAGGCGAAAAAGAGGCTGTGCCATTGCATTTGAAACTCAATAGCAAGCAAAAATTTGATCATATTGCAAAGCAATATCCTTTGGTGCAACAGTTGAAAGAACGCTTGAATCTAGAAGTGAATTTTTAAAAATACAGGACCTTTTACAATTTTGCCTTGTTAAAACCTTTTTGCTTAAGGTATTGAAATACTTTTTGACGGTGATCTCCTTGTATTATAATTTCTCCATCTTTAACTGCACCACCAGTACCACAAAAGTTTTTTAGCGCTTTACCCAATGCTTCAAGATCGGCATCCGCGCCTTCAAAGCCATACACAATGGTGACCGTCTTGCCTGCTCTATGCTTGGTTTCTAGAATCACCCTAAGCATTTGTTCTGCTGAAGCTAAAGTCTCTTTTGCTGCTTCCTCACTAGGTTGTATATAATCCGGATTGGTACTATACACTAAAGGAATGCTAGAAAAACTATTTAAGGTATTTTTTGGCTTCTTACTCATCTTCTTTAAGCAACTAGTTTACCCGCATGCTCACAATCAAAAATCCTTTCTTGGTGGATTGAAGCAATAAGGTCAAATTATACTTTTGTTGACTGGATAATAACTTACCTGTAAGGTATAAGGTATTGCCTAATTTTCTTTCTGCACTTTTTTCAAAACCCACAATATTTTTTTGATTAAAAAAAGCTTGTAAGGTTTCATTGGCTTGTTGCGCATTCAAAGGCTTGGCAGCCACTTGATCTAAAATACTCGACTCTACTTGGTTGTCCCAAAAAATTTGCAAAGCACTAAAGTTGCCTGTTTGCAAATGTTGCATCAATTGTTCTGTTTCATTTTGCGCATGCACGCCAATGCTGCAGTGTAAAAGGGCGAATACAACTAGTATTTTGGATATTAACTTCATTTTTGTCTATTATAGTAGGATAAAGTTTGTAATGTGCCTAGTATTTTGAAACTTTGAGGTATAAAAATAAACAAATTATAGGCAACCCTATACAAAGTTAAAGAATATGTCAAAAAAAGTAATATTGGTGATCATGGATGGATGGGGATTGGGTCAGGTATCAAAAGCAGACGCAATTCAGCATGCGCATGTGCCTTTTGTTACAAGTCTCTATCAGCGCTACGCAAATACTACTTTAGTCACTTGTGGAGAGGAAGTTGGTTTGCCAGATGGGCAGATGGGCAATAGTGAAGTAGGGCATTTGAATTTAGGTGCGGGCCGAATTGTCTACCAAGAATTGCAAAGAATTAATGTCGCGATTAAAACTGGTGAATTTGCAAGTCATCCCACACTGCTTCAGTCTATTCGTTATGCGAAGGAAAATAATAAGCCTTTGCATTTAATGGGCTTAGTAAGTGATGGTGGCGTACATGCACACACAACACATTTAAAAGCTTTATGTGATGTATGTAAAGCAGAAGGTTTGACCAATGTCTTTATTCATGCATTCACCGATGGTCGTGATACAGATCCAAAGAGTGGACAATGCTATATAGAATCCTTAGAAACACATTTAAATAAATCTGTTGGTAAAATCGCTAGTATAAGTGGTCGTTATTATGCCATGGATAGAGACAAGCGATGGGAGCGTATTCAATTGGCCTATAATGCCCTGGTGAAAGGGACTGGAAGTGCTGCTACCAGTGCACTTGAAGCCATTCAAGAAAACTATGCCAAAGACACCACAGACGAATTTATTTTACCCACTGTGCTGACAGAAAATGGGCAGCCTATCGCAACCATTCAAGATGGAGATGCTGTCATGTGTTTTAATTTTAGAACAGATCGATGCAGAGAAATTACAGAAGTGTTGACACAAAAAGATTTTCCTGAATTGGATATGCAAGCATTGAACTTGCATTACACAACGATGACCAAATATGATGAGACATTTAAAAATGTACATGTCATATTTGAAAACGATAATTTAATCAATACATTGGGAGAAGTATTGGCAAAAAATAATAAAAAACAAATTCGTATTGCCGAAACAGAAAAGTATCCTCATGTAACTTTCTTTTTTAGCGGCGGACGCGAGCAACCTTTTGAAGGCGAAACAAGAATCATGGCGGCGTCCCCTAAAGTGGCCACTTATGACTTAGAACCAGCAATGAGTGCCGCTGAATTAACAGATAAAATCTTACCCGAAATCAAAGCTGGCAACCCTGACTTTATTTGTCTTAATTACGCCAATGCAGATATGGTAGGCCATACAGGCGTTTTTAGTGCTGTTGTAAAAGCAGTTGAAACGGTAGATGCCTGTGTCGAAAAAGTGGTCACTACAGGTTTAGAACATGGGTATACCATTTTCTTAACAGCAGATCATGGCAATGCAGATTATATGATGAACGAAGATGGCAGTCCAAACACAGCCCATTCATTGAATCTAGTCCCTTTCTTTATCATTGATAAAAATTGGAAAGGTAGCATACAGTCAGGTAAATTAGGCGATCTTGCACCCACTATATTACAGATGATGGAATTACCCATTCCAAAAGAGATGACAGGAACGGTTTTAATTCAAGCATAAAAAATGCTCCCTTAAAAAACACAATGAAAATACATAAAGCTACTTACCTTATTTCGAGTCCTAATTACGACCAATGTCTTGTTTTACAAGCACCTGAATATGCATTCATTGGCCGAAGCAATGTAGGTAAGTCCTCCATCATCAATGCGATTTGTGGACAAAAAGGATTGGCTAAAACCTCTTCTGCACCTGGAAAGACACAGTTGATCAATCATTTTGAAATCATCAGCAATGAAGTGGTAAAAGGCCGTCCAGAGAAATGGTATATCGTGGATTTACCGGGCTATGGTTATGCTAAAGTATCTCAAAGTAGCAGACGTAGATGGGAACAAATGATTGAAAATTATTTACGCAAAAGACCCAATTTAAACATGGTCTTTGTATTGATTGATTCTAGACATAGCCCACAAAAAATTGATATCGAATTTGTTGAACAATTGTTTCAATGGCAGATACCATATACCCTTATCTTCACTAAATCAGATAAAGAAAAGCCAGGTGTTGTAAAGCGCAATGTAGAAGCGTTTTTTGACACATTAAAAACAATACTCCCCTATTTACCTGAAGGATTTGTAACCAGTGCAGAAAAAAAATTAGGTACCGAAGAAGTGCTTGATTGTATTGCCCGCTACAACCTACTATACAACGAAGACAAAGCTTCCAAATAATATGAAAATTCTTATCCAATATATTAAGCCATTTAAAGGCTTAGTTTTTTTAGCCTTTTTACTTGCAGCGATCAACCAAACTTTTTCCTTATTCGATCCTATGATCTTTGGAAAATTGATTGATGGATTTGCAAAGAACCCATTTTTAGACCCTGCTGGCAACGAGCGAACTCAAGCCATGTTTTTAAAAGGTGTGGGGAATATGTTATTGCTTTTAGTAGGTACCGCCATGGTGAGTAGAATCGCAAAAGCTTTTCAAGATTATACCGTGAATGTAATTATCCAAAAATTTGGCGCTGCTTTATTTACAGATGGCTTAAAGCATTCCATGCAATTACCCTATCAAGCATTTGAAGATCAAAGAAGTGGGGAAACCTTATCCATCCTTACAAAAGCACGTGCTGATTGTGAAAAATTCATTAGCTATGTGATTAATGTGGTTTTTGGTATTGTGGTCAGTGTGGTATTCGTTTCTATCTATGCTACCCGTTTACACTGGTCCATCATCCCAATTTATATTGGAGGCGCGAGTATGATTGCTTATGTGACCAATTTATTAAGCAAGAAGATTAAAGTCATTCAAAAAACAATTGTAAAAGAAACCACTAGTCTAGCTGGTACCACAACAGAAAGTTTAAGAAATATTGAATTGGTAAAAAGTCTTGGCTTAACAACACAAGAAATCAACAGACTCAATAACAATACTTATAAAATATTAGCACTTGAATTAAAGAAAGTAAAAAATATCCGTTCCTTAAGTTTTATACAAGGCACGATGGTGAACGCTTTGAGACAAGTCATCACTTTCACTTTAATGTGGTTGATCTTTAAGGAAATCTTGACAGTAGGACAATTGATTTCATTACAATTTTATAGCTTCTTTATTTTTGGGCCTTTGCAAGAAATTGGAAGTATCATTTTGAGTTATAGAGAGACCGAAGCGTCTTTAAATAATTTTGAAGCCTTGATGAAAAAGCCCATTGACACGCCACCAGTCAATCCAATTGCGATTGGAGAAATTGAACATTTGGCATTTAAGCAAGTAGGCTTTCAACACCAAACTGCTAATTTTAAAGCCATCGATCAAATTAGTTTTGAAGCCAAAAAAGGTGAAACCATTGCATTTGTTGGTCCGTCTGGTGCAGGTAAAAGCACTTTGGTCAAATTATTGGTTGGTTTATACGAACCACAAGAGGGTGAGATTTTAATGAATGGCGTGCATACTGCACAAATTGACATGAGTTTACTTAGAAATCAAATTAGTTTTGTGACACAGGATACACAGCTTTTTGCCGGCACGATAAAAGAAAATTTAGCATTCGTTGCACCTGCTGCTACAGAAGAAGATATGCTGCTGGCTTTAACCAAAGCAAGTTGTGCCAATATTTTAGATAAAGGTGGTAATGGTTTAGCCACTGTAATTGGCGAAGGAGGATTAAAATTAAGTGGAGGAGAAAAGCAAAGACTCTCCATTGCAAGAGCTTTACTTAGACATCCACATTTATTGATTTTTGACGAAGCCACTTCTTCATTAGATAGTTTAACCGAAGAGTCTATTACAGATACCATCCGTGACCTATCTAAAGAAAGAGAGCAAATCACCATCATGATTGCGCACAGACTGAGTACCATCATCCATGCAACAAGAATTTATGTTTTGGAAAAAGGTACCGTGATTGAATCTGGAAACCACCAAAGTTTACTAGAAGAGAAGGGATTGTATTATGCCATGTGGAGACAACAAATTGGAGAACGTAAAGGACATTAAGTACAATAAATATTTTACGATAAACTATTTTACGATCAAAAATTAAATCAATAAATGATTATTTTTTATCGTCTCTTTCAAACCTCTTTTTTATGTATTCCATGACAGTTGGGTCTTCTAGTCCTTCCATGTCACTTAATTCCAATTCGATAGCTTTTGTACTTAATCGGATTTCAAGCAAGGAGACTAAAATAGATACCGTAAAAGTAAGCAAGCTCACAGCAAAAATAAATTTTGCAATCCCTTGATATTGAATGAAAATAAAAAACATCGAAAGCAAGGACAACAACAAAGAGGCTACCCCATAGGTCTGCATTCTTTGGATCAATTTAATTCTATATTTAAGGTTCTTAATTTGACTAAATATCACCAATCGATTTTCCTGCTGTTGATACTTTTCATGTAAAGCTCTTACACGGTTAGACAAAGCTAAAAATCGGTTGGTATAGGCCAACATAATCAGACTAATGGCTGGGAATAATAAAGCTGGGATATTGACTGAAAGTTCCATGATATAAAAATAGTAAAAATAAACCGGTATTTTTGCATTGACCTTATGGAGAAAGAGCAGTTTAAGCATATACAATCTAGCATACCCCAGGAGCCTGGCATTTATCAATATTTTGATGATAAAGGCAAACTATTGTACGTTGGTAAAGCAAAACATTTGAGAAATCGAGTGAGCTCTTATTTTCTTTCCAATCAGCATAATTTAAAAACAATTGAACTGGTGCAACGTATTGCAGAGATCAAGTTCACCATTGTCAATTCAGAACACGACGCTTTTATTTTAGAGAATGAACTCATTAAAAATTACCAGCCCAAATACAATATCAATTTAAAGGACGACAAGACCTACCCTTATATTGTCATTAAAAATGAGGCTTTCCCTAGGGTGTTTTTAACAAGACGAAAAATAAAAGACGGATCTACCTACATAGGGCCATTCACGCATGTGTTTGCAGTAAGAGAATTGATCAACCATATTCAAGAAACCATCCCTTTAAGAACCTGCACCTTACCCCTCACGCCAAAAAATATTCAACAAGGCAGATTTAAAGTTTGTTTAGAATACCATTTAGGAAATTGTAAAGGGCCTTGTCAAAACTTTCAAACAGAAGCTGACTATGCTAATTCGATTGATCAAGTAAAGCATTTGTTAAAGGGGAATGTAAAACCATTGGTGCAAAATTTAAAAGAGACGATGCAGGCAGAAGCTGCCGCACTCGCTTATGAAAAAGCCAATGCCACCAAGAAAAAAATTGATGAACTAGAACGTTACCAAACCAAATCAGAAATTCTAACTAAGCAACAAGAAGCCATGGATGTATTCAGCATCGCTATGGAGGAAGATCAAGCTTATGTTAATTACCTGATGTTACAAGAAGGCCGTATTGTGCAAACACATATGTTGCCTTTAAGCACCCCATTGGAAGAATCTAAAGAGACCGTGCTTGCGTTTGCAATTCATTATTTTAGAACACAACTTGAATCCCAAGCCAAAGAAATCATAGTACCTATTGAACCCGATGAAAAAGAGCAAGGCGTTAAGTATACTGTTCCAAAAATGGGTGAGAAATTGCATTTATTAGCCCTCTCTCAAAAGAATGTAGATTATGCATTACAGGACTGGAAGCATCGACAGGCTTTAGTGAAAGTCAGTGAGACTGCTCCTGTCAATGAGGTTTTAAATGAATTAAAGCAATTGCTTTCATTACCTGCAGTACCCAATCATATAGAATGTTTTGATAACTCCAATTTTCAAGGTGCCTATCCTGTATCTGCGATGGTCTGTTTTAAAAATGGGATACCAAGTAAATCAGATTATCGAAAATTCAATATTAAAACCGTGGTGGGCATCAACGACTTTGCAAGTATGCATGAGACCGTTTTAAGACGCTACAGTTCGGTCTTGCAGAAAAAACAACCACTTCCTCAGTTGATCATCATTGACGGTGGCAAGGGGCAATTAAATGCTGCATTGGATGCCTTAAAAGAATTAGGCATTCAGGATAAGGTTACGACTGTTGGCTTAGCAAAAAATATAGAAGAATTATTCTTCCCTGGAGACAACAGTTCCATTTTATTGAACTGGAATAGTGCTGCACACAACTTAGTTCGAAATATCAGGGACGAAGTACACCGTTTTGGTATCACTTTCCATAGAGCCCAAAGATCCAAAGGTGCTTTGGAAAATAGCTTGGACCATATAGAAGGCATTGGTCCAAAAACAAAAGAGACCTTATTGACGTATTTTAAATCGGTCAGTAAAATAAAAACCGCCAATCCCAACACCTTAACCGAACTGATTGGTGCTGCAAAAACTAAAATTCTAATAGCTGCTTTCGAAAAAGAAAAGCAATAAATATTGAACAGCAATTTCAATCAAGCTATAATAAAAAATGCGACATCTTGATGTCGCATTTTTTATTTCAATTCATTTTGAACTAGTATACCCAACGGTCTTGTTCAAAATCAAATATTTTTTGTTTGATCTTCTCCCCTTCTTGTAATCTTTTGATTGGATCTTTGAACAAAGCACTCAACATCTTGTCATTGTAATTGTCTAAGGTCGACTTCACGACATACCCGTTGAAATAACGACTCTCAAATAATTCCTCCCATGTAATACGGCTTGAGATATTTCTTGGATTGTATACTTCGGCTTTTGCAAGGCTTGTTCTTAATTCTGGATAATACACCCAAAACAATGGACGCTTCACAACCTTATTGCCTATTTGAATCGCAGCAATTGGTGCAATGCCAATGATTCTGCTATACATTCTACTTGTTTTGCTATCAAAAATCCATTGTTCCTTTAATCTAAAAGTATAAATAGAATCTGGATTCGGTGCTAGATTGGTATTGTAAATAATACTCGTGTCATACACATTTGGATCCAATACATTTTGAACCAATTGCGTATCTAAGCTCCCTTTTAATGAAGCATTCACTTCGTCTATCGTTAATGGTGTTGTAAATCGATCATCCACAGTTGAAAAAGGAACCACGCCATCTTTTTCTATAGCTCTTAATAATACAGCAAAGAAACGTTGGTCACCATTTTCGTCATAAGATTGGTACATGAATGTTCTGTTGATCTTTTCTCTTGCATCAATTTCTTCCCAAACGAATTCACTAAATAAAGCATCTTCCTCTCTTAAATTTTCATAAGGCAAGGGCACTCTTTCTTTCACCCCTTTTCTAGAATTGGTTTCAGAGAAAAAAGCATACCCATTTCTTAAACTTCTTTTATTATTGGCATTGAATCCACCTACCACTGTAGTGTCAATAATTTTAGCTGGCTTAACATCAGAAAAAGTAGGCGCTGCCACCACTTGATTGTTGGTTACAGGCTTGGCCGCAGGCTTTGCAATCACTGTATCTTGTGCGGTTTTAGCAGGTGTAGTTTTCTTTTTACTTCCATAAGTAAACCCTGTTTGTGCATTGATAGATACAGTCATTGCCAAAGAGGCAAGCATGATGCAGCTTATTTTCATTGTTATTTTCATAAGTATCCATTTATTAATTTCAAATCTGTTTTGTCTTTTACGCTAGTTCGTCCTATTGTAAAATAAAAGTGATTGTTTGATCTAATCTTCTTGATCCACCACCTGGCTCTGAAACTTTAATTTCTCCAATGGTTACCGTTGTACCTGCTTGGCATTTTCTAATTAAAGCAGTTGCACCGCCAGAGAACGCTGGACCATTCACTTCTGCAAAATCTGGCTCATCAAATCCTTTACCAGTTGCAATAACGATATAGGAAAGCACATTAAATTTTACGCCTTCAAAAACAAAGTCTCTTAAATCTGCAATCACCCCACCCTGCGCTCTAAATTTACCAGCTGCCATATTGCCTCCTGCACTTCCTCCTATAATTGCAATTGGATCTGGCACTCTTTTTACTGGTATCGCTAATTTTTGTGATTGCTTACCATCATTTACGGTCACAACAGCTGTTCCAGTTTGGGTAGAAGTTACGATATATTGGCCAGAACCCGCTTTTCTAATACTTGTACCCGCCCCTTCTACCGTCACATTAATTTTTTCACCTCCACCTCCACCTGTGATACTTAATGGATTGTCTAAACCCTTATAAAATACCCTTGTTTTGTCTGTAGACACCACTAATCCAGAAGGTGAACCAACTGAAAATTGTACTTCTTTTTCAACCACGGCAGTTTCTCCATTTGGTTTAATGAAAGAAATACGAACACGCTTTCTTTGAATTCCTGAAGTTGAACCTGCAACAGATTTATACACTGCAGATCCATCTACACCCACAGGTATGACTACGCCATCTATGGAGATAGTTGGTTTTGCTGCACTACTAAATGCACCGACCCCTGCAGTAATCACTAATTCTTCGCCAGACATTAAGTACTGTGAATTAGAAGCAGCAAAAGCATTGAACTGATCGTAGACCAATTCGACTTCTCCAATTTCTTTATGACAAAACTCTACTACCTGTGCTTCACTATTACGAATATCGTTTTGAAACTTAGTTAAAATAGTAATGGCAGCGACCGAAGGTGTCATGTTAAAATAAGCATAAGCCCAATCTTTTTTGCCAGCAATACTTGAAGTAGTAGGTATTGATAAGTCTAATGGTAAGTTAGGAATTACTTCTTTCGCAATCAATGGATCAATAGCAGCTAAATCGGCTTTAAATTGCTCTAATTTATTGTATAATTCCTTTCCTTTTGATGCACCCGATTTACTTTTTAAAAATAATCTTGTAGTGGCATCTAAATCATCTTCTTTATATTCTTCTTTACCCTCTTTTATTTTCAAACCTGACTCTACTTTTAATTCCTGCTTCAATGATTCTACATAAGTGTACATGGCGTCAGCATAAGCATGTGCTTGCTCTGCCTTAGGCGCCCAAATAGCAGCTTTTTCTGCCGTTTTTGGATCGGCTAATTTTGTCTTCAAAGATTTATAGATATCTGCATTCTTTCTTACTATAATAGTACTAGCACTGTTTAAGCTTTGCTCAATCGTTTTAAAAGCATTGAGAATTTCACTAGATACATTTAATGCCAACAGCGCAGTTAACACTAAATACATAATGTTAATCATCTTCTGCCTTGGCTCCTTAGGTAATGACATGTATACTAGATTTTAA
>JBILAW010000055.1:0-11594 GCA_044354025.1 Sediminibacterium sp. | reverse complement strand
AGCTATCCATAGCAAGCAAGAATGGGTAGGGGTTTCAGATATGCAACAAGCGGTGCAAGTATTAGCCTATATGGTAGAAATAAATTAACTTTAAATATAAATTTAAACTGTATGTTGTTTTTATTACAAGTGGCGGATGCTAAAATTTCTTTATTTAGTTTATTAGGCAAAGGTGGATGGATTATGTATCCATTGTATGCCTTGTTGGTGATAGCGATCTATGTGTTCATAGAAAGATTTTTAGCCATCAAAAAAGCAGGACAGTCAGATCCTCAATTCATGAAAATGATTAAGGATCATATTCTGTCTGGTAATATTGCTGCTGCTAAAGGGCTTGCAAAAAATACCTCAAATCCAGTTGCCAATATGATTGAAAAAGGGATTATGCGCATTGGTAAACCAATTGATGCAATTGAAAAAAGTATGGAAAATGTAGGCAAATTAGAAATGTATTCGATGGAGCGTAATTTGAATATCCTATCATTGGTTTCGGGCATTGCCCCTATGTTTGGATTTTTAGGAACGATTATTGGTATGGTGCAATTGTTTTATGGTATTTCATCTACTGGTGAATATACTTTGAATACCATTGCTGGTGGTATTTATACTAAAATGATTACTTCTGCAACAGGCTTAATCATTGGATTGATTGCTTATGTAGGACATAATTTTTTATCCACTCAAATTGATAAGACGGCTAATAAGATGGAAAGAGCGAGCGCTGATTTTTTAGATATTTTACAAGAACCTACTCAAGCTTAATCTACCTGCCATGAATCTTAGAAATCGTTTAAGACATCACCCCGAAGTACATACAGGTGCATTGAATGACATCTTATTTATTTTATTATTGTTCTTTTTGATTGTATCCACTTTAGCAAATCCAAATGTGATCAAAGTGTCCAATCCAAAAGCAGCAAGCGATACCAAGGCAAAACAAACTGTGGTGGTGACGATTAACAAAGACCAACAATTATTTATAGGAACGACTCCAGTTAGTTTAGATGCTTTATCTAGTCAGCTAAAAATGTTCTTAGATAAAGAAACCGATAAGCCTTCTGTGGTGATCAATGGAGATAGTGTAGCCAATTTAGGCGTCACAATACAAGTGATGCAAATCATCAAAGCCCTTGGCGCAACCCCAGTGGTTGCAGTGGATCCTGCAAATTAGTAGAATCAATTTTATGCTGGCTATCTTGGCTTTAAACTTGCGCGAATCATTCTGTCTTTGCCAAATAAATCCGTCCTTAGCTCAGCGTGAAAATGCATTTCGTCTAAGAGTGCAATCATAGCATCTCCCTGATCATAATGAATTTCAAAAAACAATTGACCATTTGAACTTAAATGCAATTTAGCAAGTCTTGCGATTGCTTTATAAAATACCAATGGATCTTCATCAGGAACAAATAAGGCAATATTTGGTTCGTGATCGGTTACTTGCAAGTCCATATTTTTCATTTCTTCCATGGGAATATAGGGCGGGTTGCTTACAATCACATCGTATTGTCCTGGTAAAAAAGCAGTGTTTAAAATATCCAATGTAATGAATTCAATATCGGCTTTTAATGCAGCTGCATTGGCTTCCGCAATTTTAATGGCACTAGGGCTTATGTCTATTGCAGCAACAGTCGCATCGGGCATTGCTTTTTTTAGTGCAATGGCAATACATCCAGAACCTGTTCCTATATCTAGTATGCGTAATGCTTTTCCTTTGATTTCGGCATATTCTGTTACCCAGTCCACAAGTTCTTCTGTCTCTGGTCGGGGAATCAATACTTGTTCGTTCACTGTATAGGCTTCTCCCATAAACCAAGCTTTGCCAGTGATGTATTGAATGGGTCTTCCTGCTACTAATTCAGTAGCGGCAGTTTCAAAAGCCAATACCTGTTCTGCTGAAATTGAATTGTCTTTATTTACTACTTGATGCATTTGGTCCCAACCAGTGATATGTTCTATTAAAATAGAAAGAATTGGACCTAGTTCAACACTTTCGAATTGACCTGCTAACTGTTTTTTCAAGGCTTGCTTGATCTCGTTTAAATGCATATGCAATGTTACAAATGATTCATCATTATAAACTAGCTTTGTATCAATTAGCCCTATTATTTTTAAATGGATCCATTTTACTATTATACGATTGAACAGCCTTCCATGGCAGAATTTAAAGATAGAGGCAGTAAATTTTTTGCTTTTGCCTATCCAGCGAAAGACATTGATTCCTGTAAAAAGATTTTAGCGCAACTCAAAAAAGAACATGGCAAAGCAGTGCATCATTGCTTAGCGTATCGACTTGGTGTAGATGGTTCAACGTTCAGGGTGAGTGACGATGGAGAGCCTGCTGGGTCTGCAGGTAGGCCCATACTAGGGCAAATTGACAGCAAAGGCCTGACCAATGTACTAGTTGTAGTGGTACGTTATTTTGGAGGTACTTTATTAGGTATACCAGGCTTGATTAATGCATATAAAACAGTAACAGCTTTGGCTTTACAGCTTTCGCCGATTATTAAAAAGCCGATTGAAATTGCTTACGAACTTAATTTTGATTACCATCAAATGAACGAAGTAATGCTATTGGTGAAACATTACAATTGTTCTGTGGTTGAACAATCTGCACAGTTATTTATCCAATTACAAATAGGGATACCCAAAAACAGATTAGACGAAGTGCTTGAAAAGCTGGGCGCTTTAAGAGCAGTAAGCTTTAAGACAACTTTAAAGTTGGACTAGTTTATTTCTGGTAGGTATAAAATCCTTCTCCAGTTTTGATGCCTAATTTCCCTGCTTCCACCATCTTAGTTAACAATGCGGCAGGCTTGTATTTATTATTCTGAAAACCGTCCTCCATGATTTCTAAAATATTCTTACAAACATCAAGTCCAATATAGTCGGCTAATTGTAATGGGCCCATTGGATGTGCCATCCCTAATTTCATAATCTGATCGATCGTTGCTGCATCACTGATCCCTTCTTCGAAAGCCAATATAGCTTCGTTAATCATGGGCATTAAAATTCTATTGGCAATGAATCCTGGCGCATCTTTTACAACACATGGTATTTTTCCAATCGTGGTGGTTAAGGATACAATAGCATCCGTCACTTCCGAACTTGTTGCTTTACCATTGATGATCTCTACTAGTTTCATCACTGGGACAGGATTCATAAAATGCATGCCAATCACATTGGCTGGCTTTTGCGTTGCTTCGGCTAATTGCGTGATAGAAATAGAAGAGGTATTGGTTGCTAAAATACAAGTAGGATGGGTGTATTGGTCCATCTCTGAAAAAATAGCGAGTTTGATCTTGCTGTTTTCAGTTGCGGCTTCTATGACTAAGTCGCGATCTTTTACACCTTCTTTAAGACTTGTAAAACAAATTATTTTAGTTAGTGTTGCTTGCTTCGCTTCTTCGTTGATGATTGATTTTGCTACTTGACGGTCTAAATTTTTTGCAATTGTTTGCATTGCCTTATCTAATGCAGCAGACTGCGTATCAATTAAATTGACTTCAAATCCATTTTGTGCAAATACATGCGCAATGCCATTTCCCATTGTGCCTGCGCCAATTACTGCAATCTTTTTCATCTATTTACTTTTTGATTTATAGTCACCACGTTTCCAAGAATTAATAAAACTCCTCCATGCACTTGGGTTTAGAATATTCATAGGAGGCAATTGTCCTGAATAATAATACCTCGAAGCTTGGTTCTGTAATGCTGCACCCACTGCTTCCTTGCCATCTCTTGGTAGGCTAGATAAAATAATTCTTTTTTGTGTGGGGCTTGTATTTTTTCTTGCAGTTTCAAAAAGATCGTCGTCTACTTTAGAGTTGACAAAGTCTCTTTCAAATTGTGCACGTGTAGGTCTTGGTTTTAAAATGGTTGCTGGTAAGAAATTGGTATCATTGACCATTAATTGAATAACACTGTATTGGTTACCTACTAAATTTTGTGGAATGGTGATGGTTCTATTTTTAAAACCAACGCAACTAAAAGTGATGGTTTCTCCTTTATTCACTGCGATAGAAAAAACACCATCGTTATTGGTGATGGTTCCTCTTCCTTTTTTATTCACAACAATACTCGCTAAAGGAACCGCTTTTAAACTATCAGCTGTCATGACAACCCCATAAAGTTGAACAACGGAGTCTCTATAAAGATCCACAGTCTGTGCATTTAACTGCGATGGCAGTAGTGCTATTAAGATCAATAATGACAGGACTAGATTCTTTTTCATGTAGCTGCAAATTTAAGCCTCAATGTTCAGAAATGGCGTACTTTTTTTGTTTCGAAATGGGATTATTTTTTGATATATAGGCTATTTTAAGCCTTTTAAAAGGGCAAAATAAGCGCTATGAACGTTAACTTTGCTGGGATTAAATATTTTAACAAAAACTTTCATAATGACAACGGAGGAAATACTAAAAGCATTGAGTAATGTGCAAGAACCGGACCTAGGGAAAGACTTAGTGACTTTGAATATGATACAGGATGTAAAAATTGATGGGGATGCGGTTAGCTTTACCATTGTATTGACGACACCAGCATGTCCAATGAAAGATTTAATGAAGAACGCTTGTGAAAATGCCATTAAATTATTAGTGAATCCAAAAGCGCAGGTGCAGGTAAATTTCACATCCAATACCACTTCCTTAAGAAAAGACGAAAAGTCGGTTTTATCTAAAGTAAAAAATATCATCGCAGTAGTCAGTGGAAAGGGTGGTGTAGGTAAAAGTACTGTTTCAGCGAACCTTGCATTGGCTTTGGCAGAAGGCGGTGCTAAAGTGGGGCTGATGGATGCAGATATTTATGGACCAAGTGTACCCATCATGTTTGGTGTGAGGGGACAACGTCCTTTGATGAAAGACGAAGGAGGGAAAGGGGTGATTATTCCTTTAGATCAATACGGTATTAAGATAATGAGCATTGGATTATTGGTGGATGAAAAAGATGCCGTGGTTTGGAGAGGCCCAATGGCAAGTAGTGCCATTCGTCAATTTATTACCGACGTAGACTGGGGTGAGTTAGATTACCTTATTATTGATATGCCACCTGGCACAGGCGATATTCACTTAACCATTATGCAAACAGTGCCTGTAACGGGTGTAGTGATTGTGACCACGCCGCAACAAGTGGCTTTAGCAGATGCAAAGAAAGCCATTGCCATGTTTGGGCAAGCGAATGTCAATGTGCCTATTATAGGTTTGGTAGAAAATATGGCTTATTTCACACCTGCAGAATTACCTGACAATAAATATTATTTATTTGGAAAAGAAGGGGGGCTTAAATTAGCTTCTGAATATGACTTATCCTTTTTGGGACAAATTCCTTTAGTGCAAAGTATTAGAGAGGGAGGAGACGAAGGCGTTCCAGCAATGGTTGGAGCAGATGCTGTTTCAAAAGATGCTTTCAGAACTTTTGTAGGCAACGCAGTTAGACAGATTGCAATTCGAAATGCAAATTTACCCAAAACAGCAACCATCACAGTGGCGCCATAATGGAAAAGAAAATCATCATCGCAATAGACGGCTTTTCATCTTGTGGGAAAAGTACCCTTGCTAAATCAATGGCAAAGGCATTGGAATATGTTTTTGTAGATACTGGTGCCATGTATCGAGCTATTGCATTGTATTTTTTAAGAAACAATATACCATTCAATGATACAGCTGCTACTGAAGCATTGCAAGCAATTGAATTAAGATTTAAATACAATAGTGCAAGTCAAAAAAGTGATATGTTTTTGAACGGTGAAAATGTAGAGCAAGAAATTCGTGCAATGCAAGTAAGTCAAAAAGTGAGTGAAGTGGCAACGATTCCTGCTGTTAGGGCATTTGCAGTAGCCCAACAAAAAGCGATGGGTATAGATAAAGGAATTGTAATGGATGGAAGAGATATTGGAACAGTCGTTTTTCCTGATGCAGAACTAAAATTATTTGTAACGGCAGATCCATCTATTAGATTGGAACGTAGGTACCAAGAATTACTTCAAACCAATCCTGCCATACTTAAAGAAGAAGTAGCTGCAAATTTGCAACAAAGAGATTTAATGGATAGTACAAGAACACATAGTCCTCTAAAACAAGCGGAGGATGCGATGGTGTTAGACAATACAAATTTAGATAGAGCGCAGCAATTTGAGCTGGCCATGCAATGGGCCATGGAGAAGATTCAGTCGAGTTAAATGAGTTTGAGTAGCCCTTAATCGATCCAGTTATCCTTTACTTTTTCAAATGCAGCTTCTAATTGATAAAAGCTAAGGATCTTTTTTATAACAGATTCTACCACGGTGTCTGGACAGCTTGCACCGCTTGTCATTAAGATACGAATAGGATTTGCGTCTGGCAAGAAATTATGCACCACTTCTGATTGTTTATTTTTCCAATTGGTTTTTTCAATTTGATTGGCGTCTATAATTTTACTTACGTCATCTATAAAATAAGTAGGTAATTTTCGCTCACACAATTCTACTAAGTGCGAACTATTACTGCTGTTTTTCCCACCCATCACAATGGCTAAATCTGCTTCTGTCTCCAGTAGGCCAATGACTGCAGATTGATTGTCATTGGTGGCATAGCAAAGCGTATCTCTTGTATCTGCAAAATGAGCAGCTAGATTTTCGGGACCAAATTTTGTTAAGATGACTTGTTTTAGATAATCCGAAATCGCTTGGGTATCGGTTGCCAATTGCGTTGTTTGATTCACTACACCAATTTTATCTAAATGTATGTTGGGATCAAAATTGGGGGAGAAACGATTGATAAAAAAATCATAAAAATAAGTTAGAGGCAATTCCCCACTGATGATTTTTGCCAACACTTTTGTTTCCTCAATATCGTTTACGATTAATGTAGGTGTATGCGCCGAAGTGTGCGAAAAAGTTGCCCTTGTTTCTTCATGTTTTGGTTTCCCATGTATGATTATTGAGTAGCCTTTTTGTGCAATCTGTTCACTGCGGTTCCAAACTTTTTCAACAAAGGGACAAGTGGTATCATAGGACTCAATTGCGATCCCCTTTGCTTTTAATTTCTCCTCCAATTCTAGTGTGGTTCCAAATGCTGGAATAATGACAATATCATCCTTCGTTAACTCAGATAAGGGAATCAATTCTTTGCCCAAGGTATCTTGTAAAAATTGTACGCCCTTACTTGTTAAATCATTGTTCACTTGAGGATTGTGGATCATTTCACTTAATAAAAAAATCCTTTTTCCCTTATTTTCTTCAATCGTTCTATAAGCAATATCAATCGCATTTTCTACGCCATAACAAAATCCAAAATGCCTTGCCAAATAGATTTTGACCTTACCAAAGTCGAGTTCGGTAGGGGTGAAATCTTTCTTGAGCTTATCGTCCAATTTGCGCTTTTGTTTGATCGCGACGATTAATGGGCTTCTATAGCCTGACGGCACTTCAAAATTTTTCATCTATTTCAATATTAACAGCTACAAAAGTACAATCTTCGTTGCTTTTTCCCCTATTTTAATTTAGTGCTTGTATCTTTGCGCCATGAATTATGTATCTGTAGAAAATCTGACTAAAAGTTATGGTATTATGCCCTTATTTAAGGGGATCAGCTTTAATATCAATGAGGGCGACAGAATTGCCTTAGTGGCCAGAAATGGTATTGGTAAAACTACGCTTTTAAGAATATTGTCAGGCAAAGAAGTGCCAGATTCGGGTACTGCCAAAGTGCATAAAGATGTGCATTTGGTTTTATTTGAACAAGACCCTCAATTTATTGAAACTGCTTCGGTGACGCAGAACTTATTCAATCAAGCACATCCGATCATGAAGGCCATTAGCAATTATGAAATGGCGATGGAGACAGAAGATGAAAATTTGATCACAGATGCCATCATGGAAATGGAGGAAAATAATGCTTGGGACTTTGAATCAAAAGTAAAAACCATTTTAACGCAACTCAATATCCATCATTTAGAACAACCTGTTTCAAAATTAAGTGGGGGACAAAGAAAACGTGTCTCCTTAGCTAAAACTTTGATCCAAATTGGTTTCGAGCCAAAGCACGTTTTATTATTGATGGATGAGCCAACCAACCACTTGGATTTAAACATGATCGAATGGTTAGAAAATTATTTGGAGCAAGAAAAAGTGACCTTATTACTTGTATCGCATGATCGTTATTTCTTAGAAGCAGTGACAGATGAAATTTGGGAATTGGAAAGAGAGAAATTGTATAGTTATAAAGGGGATTACGAAAATTATTTAGAAAAGAAAGCTGCAAGGATAGAATCTGAATTAGCCAGTATTGATAAAGCAAAAAATACTTTTAGAAAAGAATTAGAATGGATGCGTAAGCAACCAAAAGCAAGGACAACCAAGAGTAAAAGCAGGCAGGATAATTTTTATGAAGTAGAAGCGAAGGCAAAACAAAAGATAGAAGACACCAATTTACAATTGGATATGAAAATGACCCGATTGGGTGGTAAAATTATAGAAGCAATTAAAGTGTATAAGTCTTATGGCGATCTAGTGGTGCTGAAAGGCTTTGATTATACCTTTAGTAAAGGTGAACGCATTGGTATTGTAGGAAAGAACGGTGTAGGGAAGTCTACCTTCTTGCAAATTTTACAAGGATTGACTGCACCAGATAGTGGCAAAATCAATGTGGGCGATACCATTGTTTTTGGCCATTTCTCTCAAGAGGGGCTTACTTACAAAAAGGACATGCGTGTCATAGAATACTTAAAAACATTTGCTGAACAGTTTCCTTTAGCAAGTGGCGGCTCATTGAGTGCAGCACAATTCTTAGAATTGTTTTTATTCACCCCTGACAAACAATATACTTATTTAAGTGCTTTAAGTGGAGGTGAGAAGAAGCGATTACAATTACTAACCATCTTATTTAAGAATCCTAATTTTTTAATATTAGATGAGCCTACCAATGATTTAGATCTTCCAACATTGGCAGTACTAGAACAATTTTTAATTGATTTTGCGGGTTGTGTATTATTAGTATCGCATGATCGTTATTTTATGGATAAATTGGTAGACCACTTATTTATATTTGAAGGAGATGGTGTGATTCGAGATTATCCAGGAAATTATACGCAGTTTAGAATTTTAGAAAAAAGCAAACAAAACTATGCTGCTTTAAGTTCTGATATCACCACTCAGGTGGAGCATGAGGTAAAGCCATTGGCTTCGGCAACAGCAACAAGCCCAGCGAATGAACTCGTCATTGACAACGCGCCAAAAAAAGTCGCTGAGAAAATGCCTTACAAAGAAAAATTAGAACTTGAACAATTGAATAAGTCCATGCCGGCATTAGAAATTAAAAAAGCGACACTTACCGACGAACTTAACAATACGACCGGAGATTATAATGCAATCACTGCACTGAGTGCCCAGCTGGCTTCGGTTACAGCCGAATTAGAAGCAGCAGAATTAAGATGGCTAGAACTGAGCGAAAAACTATAGGTTGTTCGTATTTTCTAAAAAATGAGGCCTAGTTCACAAATAAATGAGGCCTAAGTTTCGCATCCAATTTTATCGATATAGGTAATTTAGTAAAACGATACAGATAGAAACACTGTATCCAATTTATATCTAAATCTTATTACCATGAAACCAATCGAACGAATCGCAATCTACATTCATTTCAAAAAGATCTCACCCCATGCTTTTGAAAAAAAAATTGAGTTGTCAAATGGGTATTTTTCAAAACAGTTAAAACATCTAGGTTCTGTTGGATCAGATATCTTGATTAGAATCCATAAGACCTACACTGATCTTGACATCTTATGGGTTTTAACAGGAGAAGGACAAATGCTAAAAGAAGCAATGCTGCATGGTCAACAGATAGATAATTCAATTTTGGAAGATTTTACGAATAAGTACACCAATGAAAATAAAAAATTGAAGAAGCTCGAAAACGATTTTGATAAATTACAAACTTCATTATCTGATAAGGAAAAAATCATCGGCTTATACGAGTTTATGTTAAATGGGAATCCTCCAATAACAAATATTAGCAGCAGCAGTGTTGTAAATAGATTGGACGCATAGGTAGAAGAATACTTAAATGAATCAGTATAGCTATGTTTGGGATCAATAAAAAGAGCCGCTTCAATTGAAGCGGCTCTTTTTATTGGGATCTATATAAATCTGTCTAACTAAATTAATCTATCTATCTATTTCTATCATTTAGCTGGATCATTTATGCATAAGACGAAACTGGCTCACAAGTACATACAAGGTTTCTATCTCCATGTGTATTGTTCACACGCGCTACTGTTGGCCAAAATTTATTGAGCGCAACATAAGGTAGTGGGAATGCAGCTTCTTGTCTAGTATATGCATGTGCCCATTCATTAGCACAAATAACATGCTGTGTATGTGGGGCATTTTTTAAAGGATTATCCACCTTGTCAAAACGGCCAGATTCAATGGCTACGATTTCTGTGTGGATGGCTAACAATGCATCACAGAAGCGATCTAATTCTGCTAAATCCTCACTTTCCGTTGGTTCAATCATGATGGTACCTGCTACAGGGAAACTCATGGTAGGTGCGTGGAATCCATAATCTATTAAACGTTTTGCCACATCTTCTGCTTCAATCCCTGCAGTTTGTTTAAATGGTCTAAGGTCAATTATAAATTCATGTGCACATGTACCATTCTTGCTTGTGTATAAAATCGTATAGGCTTTTTCCAATCTTGATTTCATATAGTTCGCATTCAAAATAGCATAGCTAGTGGCTAATTCCAATCCTTTAGCTCCTAACATTTTAATGTAGGCATAACTAATTAATAAAATACTTGCAGATCCGATAGGTGCACCACTTACAGCATTGGTAGCATCTCCGTTCTTAATATGACCTGGTAAGAAAGGGGCTAATTTATCATTCACACAAATTGGTCCAACGCCTGGTCCACCGCCACCATGTGGAATTGCAAATGTTTTATGCAAATTCAAGTGACATACATCCGCGCCAATTTTTCCTGGACTTGTTAATCCAACCTGTGCATTCATATTGGCACCATCCATATACACCATTCCACCATATTGGTGAATCGTGTTACAAATATCCATGATGGTTTCTTCAAATACGCCATGTGTAGATGGATAGGTAATCATCAATCCACCTAAATGATCCTTATGTTGAATTGCTTTTTCTGTTAGGTCTGCTACATCAATATTTCCAGCTGCATCACAAGCCACTACCACCACTTTAAATCCAGCCATGACAGCACTTGCAGGGTTGGTACCGTGTGCGCTAATTGGAATCAATACAATATTTCTATGTGCTTCATTTCTGGCAGCATGGTAAGAACGGATAGTTAATAATCCTGCATATTCACCCTGTGCACCACTATTTGGTTGTAAGCTACATGCAGTGAATCCTGTCGTTTGACATAAGTAAGCACTTAACTCTTTTACAATTTCTTGATATCCGATGGTTTGACTTGCTGGCGCAAAAGGATGTAATCCGCCAAAACAAGGCCAGCTTACTGGAATCATTTCTGTTGCAGCATTCAATTTCATGGTACAACTACCAAGACTAATCATGCTTGTATTTAAAGAAAGGTCTTTATTTTCCAACTGCTTGATATAACGCATCATTTGTGTTTCACTATG
>JBILAW010000054.1:0-11652 GCA_044354025.1 Sediminibacterium sp. | reverse complement strand
GGTATCAAATTCAGACCTAATCCATTAGGACAATATACTGCTGCTGACTTAGGATTAAGCACAGCTGCTGCAAAAGGTCAAATGGACTTAGTTTCTAAAGACTTTAGATTACCAAAAATCTTCCGTGCTTCTTTAGCAATTGATAAAAAATTAAAAGACAATTGGTCTATCACAGTAGAAGGATCTGTGAGTAAAAATATCAATGAAATTTATTACAGAAGATTAGACATCAACCAACCAGTTGGCAGGTTATCTGGTCCTGATAATAGATACATCTATGACTTAAAGCGTATTGGTTACCCGGGTGGATCAGGTATTACTGCTGGAACGAATCCATACACTGGTGTATTCTTGTTAGAGAATCAACCTTACTACGGTCGTTCAGGTTTTGCATATAACTTTACAGCGTCAATTGATAAAGCTTGGTCAGATGGATTCTCATTCAACGCATTCTATACTTATGGATCTTCTTTTGTAACGCATGAGCCAACTTCTAGCCAAAATAACTCTCAATGGAGATTTATGGAGACTGTGAATGGTAGAAATGATGTACAGAGATCAAGATCTGACTTTGACTTAGGTCATAGAGTAAGTGCATTTGTTGCTAAGAAATTCACTTATGCAAAAGGTGCTTTAGCTTCTACTTTTAGCTTAGTGTACAACGGACAGTCTGGTAACCCATTCAGTTATGTATATGCAACTGGTCCAGTTAGAGATCAAGGTACTTCAGAAACAAATGATTTAATCTTTATCCCTACTGCAGCTCAAATCAAAGCAATGACTTTTGTAACCAATAGTTCTTACCCATTATCTGCTGCACAACAAGGTCAAGCATTGGAAGACTATATTGCTCAAGACAATTACTTAAGCAAAAACAGAGGTAAATATGCAGAGCGTAACGGTGCAAGATTGCCATTTACAAATATCATTGATGTGAAATTTGTACAAGATTTCAACGTAAAAATGAACAATAAGACATACCAATTCCAATTAACATATGACGTGTTTAACTTCACAAATATGTTGAATAGAGACTGGGGTAGAAACTACTTTATGTCGAACGATCAGACTTCTATCATAAAGTATCAAGGTGCTACTGGTTCAACTACACCTAGCTATAGCTTTTCTCCTATTGCTAACAACACACCTTGGGGTATTAGCTCAAGCACTGCACCTAGCTACAGTTCTCGTTGGGTAAGCCAATTAGGTTTACGTTTCAAGTTTTAATTGAACAAATTAAGGATCTAATTTTGATCTATATCAATGCCCTCCAATTTGGAGGGCATTTTTTTTGACATGGTTTTTGTAAGATCTTAATATTATTTGTAGTTTTAAGCAGTATGGGCCAAAATTTAACACAGTTTACAATAGGTATTGAGGAAGAATACATGGTATTAGACCCTGCTTCCAAGGAATTAAAGAGCCATCAGCAGGCGATTGTCAATGAGGGAGAGAAAGTATTCAAAGATAAGATCAAGGCCGAAATGCACCAGGCGGTGGTCGAAGTAGGGACAGGTATTTGTCAGGATGTAGAAGCCGCATATCAAGAAATATTTGAACTAAGAACATCTGTTTCTTCCATCGCAAAAGAATTAGGATATAGTATTGGTGCATCGGGTACCCACCCTTTTAGTTTATGGGAAACTCAATTGATATCGGACCAAAGCAGGTATCAAGCGCTATTAAACGAATTACAGCAGGCTGCAAGGAGTAATTTGATTTTTGGTCTACATGTACACATTGGAATGGAGGATCGCCGTATGGCCATTCATATTGCCAATACAGCCAGGTATTTTCTTCCTCATATTTATGCATTAAGCACCAACTCCCCTTTTTGGGAGTCAAGTAATACAGGCTATAAGTCTTATCGCTCTAAAATATTTGATAAATTTCCAAGAACAGGTATCCCCGACTATTTTGAAAGCATCGAAGCTTATGAAAGTTTTATTCAATTGTTGATCAAAACCAATTGTATTGACAATGCTAAAAAAATATGGTGGGATTTAAGGGTGCACCCTATTTACAATACGATTGAATTTAGGATTTGCGATGTGCCCATGACCGTGCAAGAAACAGCTACGATTGCTGCTTTGTTCCAGGCTTTATGTGCTAAAATTTATACCCTCAGAAGGCAGAATATCAATTTCATCAATTACCAACGCGCATTGATCAATGAAAATAAATGGCGTGCAAGCAGGTATGGTATAGATGGATTGCTCATTGACTTTGGTAAAGAAAAAGAAGTGCCTGTGAAAGAGTTGATTGACGAATTACTTGAATTTGTAGACGGCGTGGTAGATGATTTAGGAAGCAGAAAACATATTGAAAAAGTGCAGGACATTTTTACCAATGGCACTGGTGCAGACAGGCAACTAAAAGTGTTTAAGGAAACTGGTAGCTTAGTAGAAGTGGTCAAATATATTGAAGGAAGTTTCTTACAACATTAAGAGGATATTTTTTACTTAAAATCAAATAGTGTGGCTGTAAAAAGTCCGCGTTCTCTCTTTTTAAAAACGACATCCCAGTCACCTTTATACCTTAAAATTTTAGGCACTAACAATCCGTTAGGGGTATAAGTCATTTCTACCTCCATTTGAACATTAAAGTCATAGACACCTGCTTTGTAACTTAGGGAATAATTACGCCCTAAAACCTCGAGTGTGCTTGGATTAAACCAAGTGATCATTTGATCTACCACCACTCTGTCTTTTGCAAAAAAACCAAGATCTTCTTTGGGCTTGATCTCAAACACATAAGCCAATTTGCCATGGTAGTCTACATAATCCAATCTGTAGGCATACAATTCATGTGCATTGTCATCGTATAAATCTAATTTATTTCCAATCATGGGTATACCAGGAATTTTTTCACCCGGATTAAAAAACAACATCTTCAATTGCTCCTTGGCTTTTTCAATACCAGAACCTTGAATGGTTCTTTTTTTGCCTTTTACAATATTGGTTTCGCCGCAAATTTTCCCTTTTGTAAAAAATAAACTTGCATACAAAGAAGGTGTGACGTAATTGTATTCCCCTTTACTATCTCTTATATTACCGAATGTTTTTTCTTCTATTACATCCATTGTCCTACAGTCCCCTATTTTATTTTGACGGGTTCGGCTATCTAAAGACGCAACCATCTTTTGATTTTTATCATACATTTCGATATGATTGAAGGAGCTGTAACCTATTGTTCTTAAGGTTTTAAATGCTTTATAAAAACTAGTATCACGCTTAATTCTTTCTAAAATATCTTTGTACTCAAAATTATTTCTAACAATCGCATCTGCTAATGTAAAAGTTTTATTATCAAAACTCAATGTGGTATCCTGCGCCAAAGCATGACTCATTAAACTCATGCAAATTAAAAATAAGAATGGACGCATGTTTATTTGATTTGAGTCATTTTATAATCCACTTTTACTTTGCCTTTATGAATGTCATTCAATTTGCCCTGTAGCATTTTCTTTCTAAGAGGCTTAATATAATCAATGAATAACTTACCCTCAATATGGTCATACTCATGTAAAATGACACGCGCTGTCATGCCATCAAAAGTATCTGTATGTGCTACAAAATTTTCGTCCATATATTTAAGTGTCACTTTCTCGTGTCTTAAAACGTCTTCTCTAATTTTTGGGATACTCAAGCAACCCTCATTATACACCCATTCATTGCCACTTAATTCAAGAATTTCGGCATTGATGAATACACGTTTGATACCAGGTGCATCTGGATAAGATGCGTCTTCTGGTTCGGCATTTTCAAATATTTGTTGGCTATCCATCACAAATAACCTAATGGCACGATTGATCTGAGGTGCGGCAAGGCCAACCCCATTGCTATCGTACATGGTTTCCCACATATCTTCGATGAGCTTGGTCAAATTGGGGTAATCCGCATTGATTGGCTCACCCACTTTTCTTAATACAGCAGCACCATAGGCTACAATTGGTAAGGTCATAGTAGTTCAATTATGGGTGCAAAGTTACAATAAATAGGTCGTAAATAGATTCAGCTTTCCCTAAGGCATTAGATCCTTATGATTGAGGTATTCTTGAAGCAGGATGGTCGCAGCAATTAAATCTACATTTTGCTTCACCTGACGATCCTTCTTTTTCATCCCCATTTCGATCATGGCCCGCACAGCAGTTTTTGAACTAAATCGCTCATCAACCGTTTGAATGGGGATGGTAGGGAATTTTTCGGTGAGTTCAAGAATGGCTTTTTTGACCAAGGGAGTGGCATGGGTTGGAGAAGCATCTAAGTTCAATGGCTCCCCTATCAATATTAATTCAACAGGTTCCTTGGCAATATAGTCCGTTAAAAAAGTATACAAACTTTTTGTGTCCACTGTAATAAGTGAAGTCGCAATCATTTGAAAGGGATCGGTCACTGCCAATCCACATCGCTTTCCCCCGTAATCTATACAAATGATTCTTGCCAATTGATAGGTGTTAAAAATTTAAAATAATTGCCGCAATCACAAAGATACTAAAGACAATGCTTGCAATTCCATTTGCTGTCATGAAAGCTAAATTGACTTTGGATAAATCGGTTGGTTTCACAATACTCTGTTGATAGACAAGCATACTATTAAATAAAATTACGCCGATTAAATACAACCAATGAAAATCTCCCAAAAAATAGGCAGTCCATAAAAAAACACTAGAGCAAAAATGAAAGACTCTAGCAATTTTCAATGCCTTATCGCCGCCCCAATGACTTGGCATAGAATAAAGCGAATGTGCTGCATCAAATTCAGCATCCTGTAATGCATAAATAATATCAAAGCCACTCACCCAAAAAATAATTGCAAAAGAAAAAAGCAATGGAAGGATATCAAATGCCCCAGTCACCGCTAAATACGCACCAATAGGCGCTAAGGAAAGCCCCACCCCTAATACCAGATGACATAAATAAGTAAAACGTTTTGTATAACTATAAAATAAAATCACAAATAAGGCCACAGGCGAAAGGTAAAAGCAAATTGAACTAATAAAATAAGTCGCAATGATAAAAATGAGTGCATTCGCCACCACAAAGCCCAATGCTTTTTCGGCTTTGATGATGCCAGCTGGAATTTCACGAATGGCAGTCCTTGGATTCAACTGGTCAAAATGACGATCTAAATAACGATTGAACCCCATGGCAGCCGACCTGGCTGTGATCATACATATTAGTACTAAGAAAAAACGAAGGATGACTTCGTTAGTTTGTAGATCTATATTATTATTTTTCAAAGCAGCGATACCCAAAACAAAGCCAATCAACGCAAATGGCATTGCGAAAATGGTATGTGAAAACTTCACTAAACTCAAATAATTTTTAACTGTACTCATATGATTTATTGAACCAAAATATTACACTATAAAAAACGAATTTACTTTCTAACAAACTCCCATAGTACAACAGCAGCTGCCACAGAAATGTTCAATGAATGCTTCATGCCCCATTGTGGTATTTCAATCACCCCATCACATACTTGAAGCACTTCATCAGCTACCCCATCCACTTCGTTACCAAAAACAAATGCCGTAGGAATATTTGCATGTTCATATTCATTCAGCAAAATACTCCCCTCAGTTTGTTCAATGGCAAGTACTTTATACCCTCTTTCCTTTAAAGCCAACACTGCATTAACCGTATTTTCATAATACAACCAATCCACTGAATCGGTAGCCCCTAAAGCTGTTTTATGGATATCGCGATGCGGTGGCTGAGGCGTGAAACCACATAAACAAATACCACTAATTAAAAACGCATCTGCAGTCCTAAAGACACTCCCCACATTGTGCATGCTACGGATATTGTCCATCACCACTACCAATGGCTTTTTATCCGCCAGCTTAAAGTCTTCGACCGACTTTCTCCCCAATTCATCCATGCTTAATTTACGCATAGTGCAAAAGTAAGCTTTTCAAATATTAAAAAATTATGTAGGTTTGTCACCCATGGCAAAATCAAGTTCAGAAACTCCTCTAATGCAACAGCATCGGGCTATTAAACAAAAATATCCGGACGCTATTTTACTCTTTAGAGTGGGTGATTTTTATGAAACTTTTGGAGAAGATGCGGTGATTGCATCTAAGGTCTTGGGCATTACTTTAACCAAAAGAAACAATGGCGCTGCCTCCTCAAGTGAGCTAGCTGGATTCCCCTATCATTCCTTAGATACTTATTTACATAAATTGGTGAAAGCGGGACATCGTGTTGCTATCTGTGATCAATTAGAAGACCCAAAAACGGTGAAGGGGATTGTGAAAAGAGGTGTGACCGATATGTTGACGCCAGGTATTGCCACCAACGATAAATTACTAGAGCACAAGCAAAATAATTTTTTAGCGGCTTTATTTGTAGAAAATGAGCAAGGTGGTATCGCCTTCTTAGACATTACTACTGGTGAATTTTTAATTGCAGAAGGTAATTTGGAATACTTAGATAAGTTATTGCAAAGTTTGCAACCTGCAGAAATCCTCTACCCTAAAAATTATCAAAATGCGTTCAAAGAACATTTTGGTGCTGGATTTTATACTTATGGTTTAGACAGCTGGATTTTTGATGAAGCATTTGGTACTGAGCTTTTATTAAAACAATTTCAGACACAGAGCTTAAAAGGTTTTGGCATTGAATCCCAAAAATTAGGCATCATCGCAGCAGGTGCGATCCTACATTATTTAAAAGAAACTGAACATCCTCATCTGCAACATATCCATACCATTGGCCGGATAGATCGCAATGAAATTTTATGGATGGATAAATTCACCATTCGTAATTTAGAATTGATTGGGAACGGAGCAGGACAAAAAGGTTTGATAGATATCATGGACGCAACAAAGAGTCCGATGGGTGCAAGGTTATTAAAACGTTGGTTGATTTTCCCTTTACAATCTCTGGAACAAATCAACCAAAGACTGAGTGCAGTTGCCTATTTTGTAGATGCTAAAGAAACTGCAAATTCATTACATGAAACCATTGAGTCATGCGGAGACTTAGAAAGGTTAACTAGTAAATTAGCAAGTAGAAAAATTCAACCAAGAGAGTTAGTACAATTAGAAAAATCTTTAACTGCAGTAGCTGAGATTAAAGAGAAATTAACACCAAGTACGAACCCATATTTAAAGCAACTTGCAAGCAACTTAGTGGTTTGTCAAAAGACCATTGATGCGATTCAATACCATATCATGGAGCAGCCACCTGCCACCATCATGAAAGGCGGATTTATAAAAAATGGCGTATCCACCGAATTAGATGAACTAAGAAATATATCCAGTGGCGGCAAGGAATACCTCACTCAATTACAAAATAAAGAAGCCGAAATCACTGGCATTAGTTCTTTAAAAATTGGCTACAACAATGTGTATGGTTATTATTTAGAAGTGACGCATGTGCATAAAAATAAAGTACCCGTTGATTGGATTCGTAAACAAACTTTAACCACTGCCGAAAGATATATTACACCAGAACTAAAAGAATACGAAGAAAAAATATTAGGTGCAGAGGATAAAATATTTGCTTTAGAGCAACAGTTGTATCAAGATTTATTAGACCTTATATTATCCGACCTCAATGCCATTCAAACCAATGGACAGTTTGTTGGTGTGATTGATTGCTTATTATGTTTTGCATCCATCGCTAAGCAAAATAAATATTGTCAACCCGCCATGACGGACGATGGTATTTTATCCATTACAGATGGTAGACATCCTGTGATAGAACAAACCCTTCCTATTGATACCCCCTATATCGCCAACCATACTTTATTGGATCCCAATGAAGAACAAATTATTATTCTTACTGGACCCAATATGAGCGGAAAGAGTGCGGTTTTAAGACAAACTGCTTTGATTACTTTAATGGCGCATATGGGCTCCTTTGTGCCTGCTTCAGCAGCTTCTATCCCATTAACGGATAAAATTTTTACACGTGTTGGTGCAAGTGATAATTTAAATGCAGGCGAATCTACTTTTATGGTGGAGATGATTGAGACTGCGAGCATCTTAAATAATTTAAGTGCAAGAAGTTTGATTTTGTTAGATGAAATTGGAAGAGGCACATCCACCTATGATGGTATCTCTATTGCTTGGAGCATTGTAGAATACTTACAAAAATCCGTGCATCGTCCAAAAACATTATTTGCAACGCACTATCATGAGTTGAATGATTTAGAAGGTCAATTATCCCGTGTACATAATTACCATGTAACGCATAAAGAAGTGGGGAATAAAATTATTTTTTTACGCAAATTAGCCAAAGGCGGCAGTACCCATAGTTTTGGTATCCATGTAGCAAAGATGGCTGGCATGCCCAATGAATTAGTGGATAGAGCCAATACGATTTTACAAGAAATGGAATTGAAAAATAAGGACCACCAACATGCGAGTCCTACAGTGCAAGCATCAACAGAAAAATTTCAGTTGTCTATATTTGATGCGCATACAGAAACTTTTGAAAACATCCGTTCAATTTTAGATGCGATAGACATCAACCAACTCACGCCTTTGGATGCGCTTCAGAAATTACAGGAAATAAAAAATAAAATCAAGTAACAATTAATTGCAACTAAGCTTCTTCCCAAAAGCCCATCTTACTATATTTTTCGATTCTATTTTCAACCCTTGTTGCAGGAGCGATATCTTTAATCTCATCCAAGGCTTTAATAATTTGTTTTTTAAGCATCTCGGCAGCCGCTACATAATCCCAATGCGCACCACCCAATGGCTCCTGCACAATCTCATCTACCAAGCCAAAGCCTTTCATATCATTCGCAGTTAACTTTAATTGCTCTGCAGCCAATTCTTTTTTATCCCAGCTTCTCCAAAGGATAGAGCTGCAACTTTCTGGAGAAATCACCGTGTACCAAGTGTTTTCCATCATCAAAGTCTTGTCTCCCACCCCAATGCCTAATGCACCGCCACTCGCACCTTCGCCAATAATAACAATGACAATAGGCACTTGAAGACGGATCATTTCATAGATATTGCGGGCAATGGCCTCTCCTTGGCCTCTTTCCTCTGCTTCTAGCCCAGGAAACGCACCTGGCGTATCAATCAAACAAACCACTGGTTTATTGAATTTTTCGGCCAATTTCATCAATCTAAGGGCTTTTCTGTACCCTTCTGGGTTCGCCATACCAAAATTACGCATCTGTCTAGCCTTGGTATTGCTTCCTTTTTGTTGACCAATCATCATCACCGTTTGGCCGTTGAATTCGGTAAATCCACCCACCATCGCTTTATCATCTTTTACATTTCGGTCACCATGTAATTCGATGAATTTATCGCACATTAAATGAATATATTTTAAAGTATAAGGTCTATCAGGATGACGGCTCAATTGCACACGTTGCCATGGGGATAAGCTTTCTGTGATTGCTTTTCGCTTTTCAACGATGGATTGCTCTAACTGTGAAATGGTTGCAGATAAATCAATTTTAGGGTTCTTTTCGGCCAATTTAATCGTTGCATCTATTTGCTCATATAAGTCCTTAATTGGCTGCTCAAATTCTAAAAACTGTCTATTTGGATATACTGGCATAAGCTTAGTTTGGGGTGTAAAAATAATACAACCTTTTTTAATAAAAGATTTGTTTAAAAAACTTCTTTACCCTTATCTTTGCAACCCGGAAATAGGAAACTAGGTCCGGAGTTCTTGGATCGGTAGTTCAGTTGGTTAGAATGCCGCCCTGTCACGGCGGAGGTCGCGGGTTCGAGTCCCGTCCGGTCCGCAAAAGCCCTTAACTTTCAATGAGTTAGGGGCTTTTTCGTGTCCGTTACACTGTGGTTACACACTTTTTACTATTTTATTGAGATTTCCCGAGAAAACAATCGATTCTACTTCACACTAAATGGGTCTATGTTATTATTGATTTCTAAATATCAGATATAGTGTTATTTTAATGAAGGATATAAATTTTAATATTATTGACATAAAGTTCCGTCATTATTAATTTTTATAATCCCATCTACTGATTTCTCTCTATATAATTTAAAACTTCCTCCAATAATTATTTTTCCATCATAAGATTGAACAATAGACGTTGGGACTCCACTTCCAAATCCTAAACCAACATTCAAAGAATTATCAATTGAACCATCACTATTAAGTCTAATAAGATTACCAACAGAGGCTCCATTATATGTAGTAAAGTTCCCTCCTACCAAAATTTTATTATCAGATAAAAGATGCACTACTGAAACAGATGTTAATCCAAAAAGTCCTGATTTAAATGTAGCATCCAAAGAACCGTCAGAATTAATTCTAATCATTTTTGTGGCTTGACTTAAATCTTTATAAACAATTAATAGCTTATCGTTTGGCATATTAATTGCATTTTGAATTGAATACCCTTGATACATATCATTTCTGAAAGAAGTATTAAAACTAGAATCAACAGTCCCATCTTGATTTAATTTTTCTATGAACCCTTGGCCAATGACAATTAATTTACCATTTGATAAAATTTTCACGTCTTCAGGAGAACCAAGAGTTGATGTAATACCTACTCCTTTGTATGTGAAGCCTGCATCTATAGTTCCATCTGAATTTAATCTAGCTAATCTTGGAAAATTGTAACCATTAATTGTTCCAAACGAACCACCAACTATAATTTTTCCATCTGATAATACTGACATATTTCTAATATTAACAGGATTAGAAACAACTACTTCTTTAAAAGAAGGGTCAATAGTTCCATCGCTGTTAATCTTTATAATTTTTTGTGCAGAAGGAACTAATATTTTACCATCTTTTAATACTACTAAATTAAGTTTAAATTGAAGTGGAAATAAAGTTTGGTCATATTTGAAATCATTACTAAATGAGCCATCTGTATTAAACCTAGTTAAATTACTTGAATTGAATCCGTTTACTGAATTAAACTGACCAGCTATTAATAATTTATTGTCATTTGTTAATTTTAAATCTACTATCCTTGGATTAATTAGTCCAATTGGCTTAGTAAAACAAGTGTTATTTGGCAAAGTTGTGAAACTTAATTCTGCACCATATGCAACACCAACTGAATTTTTAGCATATGCTCTTGCAAAATACTTGGTATTCGGATTTAGATTAGTTAAAATTCCATTTATGAAAGATTTTGAAGCAGAATCAATATTTTTTGAATCATTAATTGTTGGATTAGGATTTACTGACCAACAAAGTCCGTTTTCTAAAATAGTTGTTCCACCATAATCAGAAATTTGATATTGTAAATTTGCCGATACCCCTGTAAGATTTAAAATAGAAACATTTGAGGAATAAATGATTTTAGCAAGAGAAGAAAGTGTTTCAAATGAAATTATATCTGATTTAGAACTCCCTATATTATTTGTTACAGTAACACCTAGAAAATATTTTGTTCCTTTTATTAAACCATTAATGGCTTGTTTGACCTCACCACCTGAGGAACCTACACTTAAATCTCTAGAAGATTTATTCCAAAAATTAATTGTATCAGTTGCAATAATTAATCTAGGGTTTAAAATGTTACTGCTCTTTATATCTACATTAACTATAATACTATTTTCTGTGATTTCAGTTGGAGACTTTAAATTAATTATTGGTGCTGTTTGAGGAGCACTCTCTTTTTTACAAGAACTAATAATCAAAAAAGAAATTAGAATATAAACGTATTTCATTATAATATTTTATA
>JBILAW010000053.1:0-11706 GCA_044354025.1 Sediminibacterium sp. | reverse complement strand
AAAAACAAAGTCCCACTGATGTGGGACCTCGTATATAGATGGGTTAGTAAGTACGGGAATTGAATTCCCTTCACAATATTAAATATACTTTATTCTAATAACAAAAAAATTGTAAACAAATTTTTCGGGTTTATCCACAAACAGCCTTTTTGGGCCACTATTTTAAAGATATAAAAATAAAAAATCAGCAGATTTAAAATCTATTTTATTTTCTGGTGTAAAAAAATTAAAATCGCTGAAACACTTATAAACAAAGGTTTTCATTGAATCACATTTTTTATATGTATCAGTTAAAGCAAGTATTGAATATCGTTTTTGGGGAATGTTTTTTGCCTTTTAGAGGCAAGTATTTTTGTTAAAAAAATTTTTTATAAAAAAGGCGCATTATCTTTGATTTAGCCCAAAATCACGCATATGAAGCTTTCTACACCCGTTTCGGTACAATGGTTATCTGAATTTATAAACGCAGAAATCATTGGTAATGATCAAAATTTTATCACAGGAATCAATGAAATTCATCAAGTAGAAACAGGTGATATTGTCTTTGTAGATCATCCAAAATATTATGCAACTTGTATCAATAGTGCTGCTACTTGTATTATCATTAACAGCAAGGAGGTGGAACTGCCTAAAGAAAAAACTTTATTGTATTGTGATGCCCCTTTTGACGCCTATGCAAAACTCGTTCATCACTTTAAACCATTTAAAATAAGCACAGAATCAATTAGTTCTGACTTAAAAATAGGCACAAATAGCGTGGTGATGCCAAATGTTTTTATTGGTCATAATGTGCAAATTGGAGACCATTGTATCATTTATCCTGGGGTGATTATTTTAGCAGATACGATGATTGGCGACCATGTCATCATTCAATCGAATACAGTCATTGGATCAGATGCATTCTATTATAACACTAAAAAAAATAGATCCGCTTGGTATGAAAAAATGCCAAGTTGTGGACGTGTCATTATTGAAGATCGGGCCGAAATTGGAGCTAGTTGTACCATTGACCGTGGGGTAAGTGGTGATACCATTATTGGTATGGGATCTAAGCTGGACAATATGGTGCATATTGGTCATGATACTCAATTAGAAGCCAATTGTTTAATCGCTGCGCAAGTGGGGATAGCTGGAGGGGTAAAAATTAAAGCAGGTGTCACCCTTTGGGGGCAGGTTGGTGTAAACAAGACCCTAACGATTGGAGAAAATGCGGTGGTGCTTGGTCAATCGGGTGTGGTTAATTCAATTGAAGGCAATAAAACATACTTAGGTTTTCCTGCAGAAGACGCAACTGTGAAACGTAGAGAATACGTGTGGATTAGAAGAATCCCTGCACTTTGGAAAAAAATGATGGAAGATTAAGCTAACTGGTGGATTACTTTCAACTCCTTAGCGACTCTTATTATAGTATCTTCTACTTTGCTGTATTTAAAATCTGGGAATGCATTCAAGAATTTTTGATTGTTAAACCTTACAGTTGCCTGAGCTGTGGCTGCAGTTTCCTTAGTTAACAAAGGCGCCTTACCAGTAATCAAACCCTTGATGGCTTCTAATCTCCAAACGATCCCTGCCAAAAATGGAGTTACTTTTTTATGCGGCAGTCTTTTATTAAAGGCTTTTGCAATCGCATTAAATATGCTTCTATAGTTTAGATTTTCTGCACTCAGCACATAGCGCTGTCCAGTCACATTGCTTTCCATTAAAATTTGCATGGCATCTACCACATCCAATACATCTACAAAACCACTCATGCCACTCGTATACCAAGGGAACTCATTGTAAGCCGATTTAAAAATACCCGATGAACCATTGTTCCAATCTCCTGCACCTAATATTATAACAGGATTCACAATCGCCATAGGCAATCCTTCTTCCATGGCTCTCCAAACTTCTAATTCGGCTAAATATTTTGATTGGCCATACACACTATTACTTGTAGCTGGTGTCCAGTGCATCGACTCATCTATCGCTTCATTTTCTCTGATTCTTCCTAATGCAGCGACCGAACTTACAAAAATTAATTTTTTTATTTTTTGCTCTAAACAAGCATTCACCACATTGGCTGTTCCGTCTACATTGGATTGTAGCATTTTTGCTGCTGCACCTGGTGCAAAAGATACAATCGCTGCACAATGATACACATAGTCCACTCCTGCTAATGCCTCCATTAATCCAATAGGATCTAAGATATCTCCTTGTATCCACTCGCATTGTTCGGATCCCGCAAAGACAGGCACAGCTTGACGGTACAGCGCACGTACTTTTTTTCCTTTACTTAATAAAGATTGAATTAAATGTGATCCTACTAAACCGCTTGCACCTGTTACAAAAATCATTTCAAAATATTTACGCTGTTTACGCCTTTATGATGCACCGCTATTCTTTCATCAATCGAGCGATATCCACTTTTAATTGTTCTACTTCCAAGGTCTTTAATCCATCATATATTTTTCCGCGTACTTTGCCATTTCTGTCTACTAAAGCAAAAAATTGGGTATGGATAAATTGGTCTTCTATTTTAACCACATTATTTTTTGGATCATCTAATAAATAAGAACCGCGGGCCATTTGGTAGAGACTGTCTTTTCGGCCAGTTAGGAAAATCCATTGCGCAGTATTCACTTCTAAAGAGTCTGCATAATGTTTTAATACTGGTACAGAATCTGTTTCTGGATTACAAGTATGAGAGAGGATTTGAAAATCAGGATTGTCTTTGTACACTAAATAAATCTCTTTCATATTTTTATTCAGCTTAGGACAGATGCCCTTACAAGTTGTAAAAAAGTATTCTACGACTGTGATTTTGTTTTGTAACACTTTTTCTGTCACTGCCTTCCCATCCTGATTCGTAAATGAAAAGGGTTGTACATAGCTTAAAATAGGCATCTTCACTTTCCAATTGTCGGTTCCCCTAAATAAAAAATAATAAAACCCCGTAAGAAGGACTGCGAAAAATGCAAGGTAAATAAGTGATTTCTTAGACATCATGATTTGCTTTAAATGCGTCACAAAGTTACTATTATTTTCAGGGTATTGACTTAGCTTTGCATTATGTTTAAAAACTGGAATTGGGACGCAATTGGAGTAGGAGCCTCTTTGGCTTGTGCTATTCATTGTGCCCTATTACCCTTATTTTTTAGTTCCCTTCCATTATTAGGTATCAATGTGCTGCACAATCCAAATTTTGAGTTTGGGATGATCCTGCTTTCTTTTGGGATTGGCGCCTATTCGTTATACCATGGTTATAAAAAACACCATCATAGCTTTAAGCCAATTATCTTATTTAGTATAGGGATAGGATTGATGTTTTGTAGAATGGTCTTTAGAGAAATTGAATTATTCTTATTGTTCCCTGCTGCATTTTTTATCATCATCGCGCATATCAATAACCACAATAGTTGTAGAATGCATAACCACGCGCATGAAGATGATTGTGATCATTAGGGCGATCATTAGAAAGTATAACTAATGCTTCCGTCTTTCTCGTCCTTTAACTGAATGCCCATCCCTGCTAATTGATTCCTGATTTTATCGCTGGTAGCAAAATCTTTATTTTCCTTAGCTTGTTTTCTGATTTCAATCAACAACTCCACCACGCCATTCAATTGTTGGCGATTGGCGCCGTTGTCTACTTTTAATCCTAAAATGGATTCTACAAATAGTTTTAATTGTGTTTGAACAGTTGCCCAAACAGTTCCAGCTACTGCATCTGGTGCAATATGCTTGTCCTTTAAGGAATTAATACTTGGTAGGATTTCAAATAAGTTCGCCACCACTTTTGCAGTATTGATGTCATCCTCCATGAAAGTTTCTAATTCGTTGACCCAAGTAATGAGTTGCGTAGCAAGTGCTTCGTCTTTTGAAACAGCATCACTTCCAAAGCTTTGTGCTTGTAGCCACTCGTAGCCCTCCATGAATCTGCGCAATGCTTTTTCTGAAGCCTGTAATGCTTCATTGCTAAAATCCAATGTGCCGCGATATTGACTTTGTAAAATAAAGAATCGAACAGTCATTGGAGTATAGGCTTGCGTAAGTTCAGCATGATTGCCTTCGAACAATTCACTTAACTTAATCACATTGTTATAACTCTTGCCCATCTTACGGCCATTAATGGTAATCATATTATTGTGCATCCAATAACGCGCAGGCATTTGATCATTGCAAACAGTACTTTGTGCAATCTCACACTCGTGGTGTGGAAATTGTAAATCCATCCCGCCGCCATGGATGTCAAATTGTTTTCCTAAATACTTTGTAGCCATTGCAGAACATTCAATATGCCATCCCGGAAAGCCTTCTCCCCATGGGCTTTGCCAGCGCATGATATGTTCAACAGGTGCTTTTTTCCATAAAGCAAAATCTACTTTATTTTTTTTCTCTTCCTGATTTTCTAAATCTCTTGTGGTCTCTAATTGCTCTTCGATATTGCGGCCACTTAAAATACCATAGGGTTGATTTTTCTTTGAATAATCGTCGTTGTATTTTACCACATCAAAATAAACAGAACCATTGGACTCGTAGGCATATCCTTCGGCTAAGATTTTTTTAATCATTTCTATTTGCTCTACAATATGTCCAGTCGCGGTGGGTTCTATGCTTGGTGGTAGATTGTTAAACTGCGTCATAGCCCAGTGGTAAAGGTTGGTGTATTTCTGCACCAATTCCATGGGTTCTAATTTTTCTAAAATGGCCTTACTAGCAATTTTATCTTCCGCTACTTTTCCTTCTTCTTCAAAATGTCCAGCGTCTGTTATATTTCTTACGTAACGTACTTTGTATCCCTTATGTAAAAGGTAGCGATACACCACGTCAAAAGTAATAAACGGCCTTGCATGTCCTAAATGACTTTCACCACTAACCGTTGGACCACAAACGTACATGCCCACATAAGGTGCATTAATAGGTTCAAAAACTTCTTTTTGACGGGTAAGTGCGTTGTATATTTTTAGTGGCATAGTAGAACTCAAAGATAATTTTATTTTACCTAAAAGAATGGCTAATTCTTAACCAATTGAAGGTCCGCCATAATCATATGATGGTCACTGAGGTTCTCATCCAAAGACTCCCAGCCCTTCACTTGCCATCTTTTATCCGCCATGATATAATCTATTCTTAAAGTAGGGGATAAGTTCATATAAGTGGCTCCAATACCAAAGCCCTTTGTTAAAAATGCATCCTGCATTTCGCCTTTAATTAATTTATAGGTATAGGAACTTGGGACATCATTAAAATCTCCAGTAATTAGAGTAGGATAAGGACTTTTTGCCAGTTGTGCTTGTATGGTTGCTGCCTGTACTGCACGAATCATAAATGCGTTTTTCATTTTACGCATGACCCCATACTTTGCTTTGAGTGCCGCCTCGTTGGCATCTGCTGCATCATCAATCGCCTCAAAATCATTTTGCTTGAATTTAAATGAAGCCAAATGCGTGGTGAAAACTCGAATGGTATCATCCCCTTTCAATAAATCCACATAGATCAAGCTTTCTTGATTGGTAAATGGAACCCTTTCGGCGTAGAGGATTTTATATTTTGAATAAATGATATTGCCTGCAAAATAATTGGCCTCATAGATTTGATGGTCTTTGGAAAAAAAGGAATAAGGATACTTTTCATCAAAATAAGTGGCATGGTTGGCAATATCATTTTTAAGTTCTTTAGTATTGTACTCCTGCAAGCAAATAATATCTGGATCCCATTTTTGAATGGACGCGGCAATATCCTCTGTTCTTAATTTATGTCCGATTGGTTGTGGCGTGTTGCCATTAAACTCTTTTACATTAAAACTAATAATGCGTAAACTATTGTCTTTCTTTTTTTGTGAAAAAGGTGAACCTGGATGCCATGCAAATAAAACCAATATAGTTGGATAAGCAATGGCAAGTGTTGTCACAGAAATCAATGATAGTATGGGTTTGGCAATTAGCCAGATAAATAAAAATAAGAGGTGTAACACCACAACATAAGGTGCAATTAAACTTAAAAATCCATTCACCCAGATCCATCCAAGTGGCATAAAAAATTGTGGATACAATAGCAATACCACAAGCATAAGGTGGACTGACAATAACAGCCCTTTACCAAAAATTCTTATGCGTGATTTTTTTGCCATGATTTTTCTCAATATTTATTCTGCCGCTTTTGGCGCCATCAAGCCATTGCATTTTTTTACAATGACGTGCATCCAATTACCTAAATCGATTTTCTTTTTTAATAAATACATATACAATACACCGACTAATCCTCCTACATTAAATGTTAAAAAGAATACCGGTGTGCCAGTTGCATGGGTTGCCAATTGAAGTATGAAATACACTGTAAAAATAAGCCAAACAGGAATGCCTCTTGTTCCATTAAATTGAATTTGATAGGTTGGATTCAGGCTCAACGCAGCGGTAGCCAATGCCATGATACTTAATTCTGCGCCTAAAAAAGAAACGCCAGCGCCCAGGCCAATAAACGCAATTGCGCCTATTATACCACTGTATAGATAAATTGGAAATAGATGCTTATTGGCTTTTTGATTTTGTAAAATAGTACCAAAAACAGTTAGCCAAATCATATTGCCACAAAGTGTCCAAAAATGATCGTGTGACCAATTGTATATAAAAAAGGTCCAAGGTTTTTCTAATGCTTCCTGATAATAAGGCGATAACATAAAATGATGTACCACTTCGTCATAAAACTGTGACATAGGGAAGCCTTCTAGAAAGTAGACCATCCTTGTCATGGCATAGGTCACTGCAATCATTAAATTCGCCGACACAAGTGCTACTAAGGCATTGTTATCTGCACCAAATAATGGTTTTGATTGTTCTGTTGATTGCATCTGCTTTTATTATTATGATTTTTAGTTCCACCTATTATTACGTTCCTTCTTAGACCAAAGATAGACCAATATAAATCCTACAATAGCTCCACCCACATGCGCCCATCTTGCCACATTGTCTCCTGCTGTATTGCGCACTGCAAAAAATAGTTCGTAAGAAAAATACAAGATACCCAGCCACTTAGCTTTGATAGGAAAGAAGAAATAAATATAGATTAAGGTATTTGGAAACAAGTAAACGAAAGCCATGATAATACCAAAAACGGCACCACTTGCACCCAATGTAGCAGTATTGATGGTCTTGTTGTAATAGGTTGTCAACAACTCCATGATCTCCGTTCGAATACCAGGTGTAGCCAAGCTTACATTGTTCTCGCTTAAAATTCTTGTAAGCTGAATATTGTGGTCTTTTGCATATTCTAAAACAGCCTTATTAAAATCTGGCGAACCTGACACACTCATCTGACTTAGTCTCATAAGGTCTGATGCCATCGGCACAAACTCATATGAAAGTATGAGTAAGTGTAAAACTGAAGCGCCAACACCACATAAAATATAAAACAATAAAAATCGCTTAGGACCCCATACATTTTCTAAAACAGATCCGAACATCCATAAAGCAAACATATTACCTAATATATGTCCAAAGTCACCATGTAAGAACATATGGGTAATCATCTGCCATGGTTGAAACAATTTACTTTGCCATGCGTGTAGTGCAAAATAATCTTCGACCGAAAATGAACTAGTGGGTCCGGCAAATGTATTTTGCGCCAAAAACATTAAAGCATTAATAATGATTAAGTTTTTAATGATCGTAGGTAAAATATTGAAACTGGTAGGCCTAAATTCTCTCATAAATTATGCGTTTAATAAATCTGTTCTTTTTAATTGTACCACATTCTCGATATGTAAAGTATGTGGAAACATATCTACAGGCTGTATTTTAGTCACGGTATACTTAGCGTGTAGCAGTGCTAGGTCTCTGGCCTGCGTTGCTGGATTACAACTTACATATACAATCCTTGGTGCTTCCATTTCTAATAATTTTTGCACTAATTTTTCGTGCATCCCTGCTCTTGGCGGATCGGTGATGATCACATCCGGCTTTCCATGGCTTTCAAAAAATGCATCATCACAAACCTTAATTACGTCTCCTGCAAAAAATGCCGTCTCTGTTAATCCGTTTAAAGCAGCATTTAATTTTGCATCCTCAATCGCCTCTTCTACAAACTCTACACCAATAATTTTTTTAGCCTGCTCGCTACAAAAAATACCAATGCTTCCAGTGCCACAATATAAGTCATACACGATTTCCTTTCCAGTCAATTCAGCAAAGTCGCGTGTTACTTGATATAAAACTTCGGCTTGTTTTGAATTGGTTTGGAAAAAAGATTTTGGACTTATTTTAAATTCAAACTTTTCTAATTTTTCTGTGATATAACCATTGCCATAATACACTTGCGGCTCTAGGTCCTGCATACTATCATTACGCTTGGCATTAATGGTATATAAGAGCGTAGTGATTTGAGGAAACTGCTTTAACAACAAATCTAATAATGCTTTTCTTTTTGCTTCATCCTCATAACCAAGCATCAAATTGATCATCCACTCGCCCTTGGTCGTGTTTCTAACAAACATATTTCTTAACCAACCTTGGTGTTGTTTGATATTGTAAAAAGGCATCTTATTGTCTAAAGCAAACTGCACCACTGCTTTGCGCATTAAATTCGTAGGCTCTTCTTGTAAATAACAAGTATCTATTGGCACAATTTTTTCGAAAAATCCTCTCGCATGAAAACCGCCATCACCGGGACTTTTAACCGGCGCCTCGCCCGAAGCCTTCATTGCTCTAAAGGCTTCAAATGACATATAAATCTCTGTAGCAAATGTGTATTCAACTTTATTGCGATAGCCCTCGGTTTGCTTGGCACCCAAAATAGCAGGAATAGGTGGCAATGGAATCTTAGCGATCCTTGTTAAATTATCTACCACTTGTTGTTGCTTATAAATCAGCTGTTGTGCATAAGGTAACATCTGCCACTGACATCCTCCGCATACCCCAAAATGACTACAGAATGGTTTTACCCTGATGTCGGAATAGCTATGAAATTTTTTAGCAAAGCCTTCTGCCCAGTCGGTTTTATTTTTTTGTAGTTGAATGTCCACCACATCCCCAGGGACTGCCCCTTCTACAAAAATCACTTTCCCATCCACCCTTGCTAAGGACTTACCCTCCGCTGCATAGTCCTCTATAAGGATCTTTTCTAAAATGATTGCTGGTTTTGACTTTCTCACGGTAACAAAGGTACAATCCAGCTACTAGAATACGCTATTCTTCCATTTAAATTAAACCTAAATCTGTTTTTTATTTTTTACTTTTATGTTCTTAATTTGTCCTTTAACCCTTTTATATGTTTCAGAAAATTATTGCTTTATCCAGTTTTAGTTTGGTTCTTTTGTTTTCAACAGCGGTGCATGCGCAGGCTGTCAAAAAACTACCCCTTACAAATACCAAGTCTGTTGGGCACAATATTGAAATTACCCTTAAGCCTTACAAAAACACAAAGGTCTACCTAGGGACCAACTATGGTCAAAATCGTGTACTGGCTGATTCTGCCATGTTAGATGATGCAAGCCTGGGTTATTTTAAAGGAAAAGAAAAACTAACCCCAGGCATCTATTTTCTTGTTTCCCCTAAGTATAATATTCTCTTTGAGTTTTTGGTGGACGAGGGGCAACAATTTAAAATCATTGCAGACACATTGAATATTGCAGCATATACAATTATTGGTTCAAAAGACAACGATATTTTTAGTGCCTATTCCAAAACTATGAACCAACTTGGTGCACAAAGAAACCAGTTGGAGCAAGCCTATAACAGCGCATCAACAGGAAGCGATTCTGTAAAATACCTGCAGGCTTTAAAAAAGATGGACACTAGCTTTAAAGAAGAGCGCCAAAAAATTATGACCTCAGCACCTAATTCAATGATGCGTTTTTTCTTAGACGTTTTACAAAGACCAGATGTACCAGCGATCCCCATCATCAATGGCAAAGCGGATTCTACCTATCCTTTTTATTATGTCAAAAATCATTATTGGGACAATGTGGTGTTCAATGATAACCGTTTATTAAGAACACCTTTTTTTGAAGCGAAGCTAGACGAGTACTTTAAAAACTATGTTTCAAGAGAACCAGATTCAATTATTGAAGAACTGCAGTATATGTTGACTGTAGCAAAAACAGGAAAAGAAATTTATCCTTTTTTACTTTTTAAGTTTACCAATAAATATATCAGTCCCGAATTTATGGGTCAGGATAAAGTGTTTCTACATATATTTCAAAACTTTTTTAGCAAGGGAGATACAGTCTTGTTAAACAATGAATCTAAAAAAGCAATCACCGAAAGGGCCTATAGTATCATGGCCAACTTGATTGGGAACCCCGCACCACCATTGAATTTGAACACAATTGATAATAAAGCTTTTTCATTGTATAATAGTCCTGCAAAATATACATTCATTGCATTTTGGGACCCAACTTGTGGACATTGTAAAGAAGAAATGCCAAGAGTAGATTCGTTTTATACAAAAAACTGGAAGCAATTAGGGGTGCAAGTCATTGGTGTAAATACCAATGTGAAAGAATTAGCATCTTGGAAACAATTTATAACAGAGGAGCATTTTGATGCTGGGTGGTTACATGCTTATCAAACAGACGCAGCATTCAATGCAGAAGTCAATGCAGGCAAACCCACTACGATTAGACAGCTGTATGATGTGTTTAAAACGCCTACCTTTTATTTATTAGATAAAGACAAAAAGATCATTGCTAAGAATTTAACGGTAGACCAGTTTCATGATTTCTTGCAAGCTCAACAAAAAAAATAAATTAAAATACGGCTGAAACAACGTCTCTTATCACTTTAGGTTTTCCTAAAGTATAATAGTGTAAGACAGGCACGCCTGCTGCTTTCAACTCCTTACTTTGTTGTATCAACCATTCTGTACCCACTTGCTCACATTCCGCATCTGTCTTGCACTTATTGATGGCATTGGACAAATCTGTTGGGATGTCTACATGGAATATTCTTGGTAAAATCGTCAATTGCTTTTTATTGGTAATCGGCTTTAATCCTGGGATGATAGGCACTGTAATACCCATATCACGACATGCTTGCACATAGTCCAAAAACTTTTGGTTGTTGAAAAACATTTGTGTCATAATATAGTCTGCGCCTGCATCCACTTTCTCTTTGGTTTTGATTAAATCAATTTCAAAATTTGGGGATTCAAAATGTTTTTCTGGATAGCCAGCCACACCCATACAAAAATCGGTCTTGCCGCCATTTAAAATATCTTCGTCTAAATAAATACCTTGATTCAATTGTCCTACCTGCTTTAATAAATCAATCGCATATTTATTGCCACCTGGCTCTGGCTCAAAGCTAGACTCATTCTTAGCAGCATCACCTCTTAAAATTAAAGCATTGTCAATCCCTAAAAATTGCAAGTCAATTAAGGCATCTTCTGTTTCTCTTTTAGTGAAACCGCCACAAATAATATGCGGCACTGCATCGATATTGTAATGGTTCATGATGGCAGCACAAATACCCACGGTGCCTGGTCGCTTACGCACATCTACTTTTTCAAAAGTGCCATCTGTTTTTTTCTTAAACATGGTCTCGCTTCTGTGATAGGTCACGTTGATCCATGAAGGCTTAAACTCCATGAGTGGATCCAAATGATCGTAAATAGAGGTAATTGTTTTACCCTTTAATGGTGGCAGGATCTCAAAGGAGACCAATGTGTCTTTTGCTTTTGCTAAATGTGCTGTTACGTGCATAGAATACAAAAATAGTTAATATTATTTGA
>JBILAW010000152.1:0-3390 GCA_044354025.1 Sediminibacterium sp. | reverse complement strand
AGGATAGCTTAGGGGGTAAAATTGCAGTGGTTTATCGCAATACCATGCCCACCGATATGGAAAAGTCAGAACGTTTGGTATTGAAAGGACGTGTTCAAGGAGATGCATTTGAATGTAGCTCAATTGTTATGAAATGTCCGTCCAAATACAAGGACAATCCAGATGCAATGAAGGAACAACCGGTAACTATTACCAACTAATCAACATCACAACATGCAGCCAACTGAGTTTATTGGGGAACATTTGTTACCTGGACAAATAGGTTATTTTTTATCCATCTTATCTTTTGTAGCTTCTTTAGTAGCTACATTTTCTTTCGCCAAAGCATTTTATGCAAAAGAAATGGTGGTGGAAGCGAGTTGGAAAAAATTAGCTAGAACTGCTTTTGTGATTGAGGCTTTGACTGTCATTGGAAGTTTTGTGGTATTGTTTTATGTGATTTACAATCATTTGTTTGAATATAAATATGCCTACACCCATAGCGATAAAAATTTACCATTTGAATATTTATTGAGTTGTTTTTGGGAAGGGCAGGAAGGAAGTTTTTTATTGTGGAGTTTTTGGCATGCAGTCTTGGGTTTAATTTTAATCAAGAAAGCCAAAACACATGAAGCAGGCGTGATGATGGTGATTAGTTTTGCGCAGTTAATGCTTGCCACCATGGTGATTGGCTTGTATGTGTTTGATGTGAAAATTGGATCTAGTCCATTTATATTATTAAGACATGAAATGGACTGGCCTATTTTATCTAGACCAGATTATGTACAATTACTAAAAGATGGAACAGGCTTAAATACATTATTACAGAATTACTGGATGGTCATACATCCACCTATTTTATTTTTAGGATTTGCAAGTACCATCGTGCCATTTGCTTACGCAGTAGCAGGCTTATTAAAGAAAGAGCATAACTGGGTTAAATCAGCTTTGCCTTGGGCGAATTTTTCTGCAGGTATATTGGGCTTAGGAATTATGATGGGCGCTGCATGGGCTTATGAGAGTTTAACCTTTGGTGGTTATTGGGCATGGGATCCAGTGGAGAATGCATCCTTAGTGCCATGGTTGACGTTGGTTGCAGGGATACATACTGCAATGATTTATACTAAAACAGGCGCAAGTTTAAAAGCTACTTATTTATTCCTTGGAATTAGTTTCTTATTAATTGTTTATTCAACTTTCTTAACTAGAAGTGGTATTTTAGGTGATACATCTGTACATGCGTTCACCGATTTAGGAATGAATGGACAGTTGTTATTTTTCTTATTCATCTTTGTGGTTCCTTTCTTTGTTTTATATTTTGTGCGTTACAAACACATGCAAGAGCCATTGAAGGAAGATGCAATAGATAGCAGGGAATTTTGGATGTTGATTGGATCATTAGTGCTTGTACTTTCTGCGGTGGTGATCATCCTTAAGACTTCTACACCTGTGTTTAATAAGATATTTGGTACATCGATTGCACCACCAGAAGACCCAGAGTTTGCGCACAATCAAGTACAAATTTTTGTGGCTATCATTATTGGTGCTTTGACGGCGATTGGACAGTTTTTGAAATACAAAACAACACCAATGCCGTATTTTAAAAAGCAAATTCTATGGCCATTGATCATCACCATATTCATTAGCATCATCATTTTTGTTTTTGTTGGAGTGGCCTATGATGATAAAGGGGCTGGATTTTTAGCTGCTATTTATATCGCCATTGTAACTTCTGTTTTTGCAATTGTTGGAAATATCTCTTATTGGTCTGTGGTCTTAAAAGGAAAATTAAAATCTGCAAGTTCATCCATTGGACATATTGGTTTTGGTTTGGTATTGACAGGTATATTTATTTCTTCTGCCAACAAAACCACATTAAGCTACAACACAACAGGGATCAGTCCTTTAAGAGTAGACTCCACCCAGAAAAACAGTCCTGTTGGAGACCCAAGAGAGAACTTGACTTTATTTGAGACCATTGAAACAGATATGGGTAAATACAATGTGACTTATGTAAGAGATACATTTGATGCTTTAGGAAAAAGATTTTTTGAATTGAATTTTAAAGAAAAGAAAACAGGAGAGACTTTTAATTTATATCCAGATGTATTAAAAAACAATAAGGGTATGGAAGGCTTCTCTGCCAATCCATCTTCAAAGCATTATTTGCATAAAGACATTTTTGTGTACGTGACTTCTTTTCAAGACCATACAGAAGAAGATACCACAAGTTTCAAGCCTATCAATATCACCGTTGGCGATTCTATTTTTTATAGCAACGGTTATATTAAACTAGAGAAAGTCAATGTGAATCCTCCAGGGGAAAGACCAGCAGGTGTGAACGAATTAAGATTACAATTGAATGTGGTTTCTAAAGAAGGGTTAAAGTATGTGGCAGAACCTGGTATATTATTGGAAGGATTGAATCTAACCTCAAAAGTGGATACGGTGAAGGCGCAGAACTTAGTATTGAGTTTTAATAAAGTCATTGACCAAGAAAAAGGTATTTTAGAAATTGGCGTGAAGGAGTCAACTGCCCTAACCAATCTCATTACTTTAAAAGTCTATGAATTCCCATGGATCAATTTGTTATGGCTGGGTATCATTGTCACAACGATTGGGTTCATGATGGGGGCCTATTATCGATTTAAGAAATAGGGTTACTTTTTGTATCTTAGAGTATCAATGAATATGAGAACCATCTTTTGTATACTATTATTTGTATTGACAATGAGCTTGCCAAAGCAGCTTTTTGCGCAAACAAGCCAGTATGATACATTAAGGGTGGAAGCATTTATTACACCAGAAGGTGACACCATTCCTCAGTCTTGGTTGCCTACAGTCATGGTTGCTGCAGTTCAAACAAACGCCTTAAAAAATTATTGGAGAAATTGGACAAGATTGCGCAATGCAGTTTATGTTACTTATCCATATGCAAGAACTGCTAGTAAAGTCATTCAATCGGTGAATGCACAATTGGCCAATGTACAAGATGAAAAATTAAGAAAGCAAATTATTAAGTCTAGAGAAAAAGAATTGAAAAGGGATTTTGCAGATAAGGTGACCAATTTATCTGTGTATCAAGGCAAGGTCCTAATGAAGCTAATCAATCGAGAAACGGGTAATAATTGTTACCAGTTAATTAAGGAATATAAAGGGGGATTGAATGCTGGTTTATGGCAAACAGTTGCATTTGTATTTGGAAGTAGTTTAAAGCAACCCTATAGCCCAAATGGGGATGACCAAGAGATTGAAAAATTGGTCTTAGAAGTACAAAAAGTATACGGTACGAAGGGGTAATTTACAATACTAAAATGGGATAGGTTTTTGGGGCAGGTTTTTGTACCTTTACTCGAATAGATACTATCCTATGAGCGACGAAAAAAGTTTAAATTTTATTGAAGAAATTAT
>JBILAW010000151.1:0-3429 GCA_044354025.1 Sediminibacterium sp. | reverse complement strand
AAGACCTTATTGTAGATCGCAATAGCACAAATCACAAATAAGATGAACCCAATCAATTTATTTCCAAGAGAAAGTAATGGCTTTAGTTTACTCGAATTCATATTTTGTAAAGATCGTATTTTGAAGGGATATCTGTAACTTTATACCTATGTCAAAAACACCCATTATTTTAGGGATTGATCCTGGAACACAAATACTAGGCTATGCTGTTTTACTAGGTGGTGTTCAGCCAAAAATCATCATGATGGATGTGCTTAAATTGACCAAAGAAAAGGATATCTATGCCCGCTTACAGATGATTCATGCTAAGATTATTGAATTGATGGAAACCTATCATCCAGCGCATTTTGCGATCGAAGCCCCCTTTTTTGGAAAGAATGTACAGAGTATGCTAAAGTTAGGAAGAGCGCAAGGCGTTGCCATTGCAGCAGCCATGCATTACAATACACCAGTGACAGAATATGCACCCAAAAAAGTGAAGCAATCTATTACAGGCAATGGCAATGCGGATAAAGATATGGTCTGGAAAATGTTAGAGCGTGTTTTGAATGTAAAAGAAAAACCTAAGCATTACGATGCCACCGATGCACTTGCAGTTGCATTATGCCATTGGCATCAAATCAATCGACCAGTGATTAGTACTGGAAAGGGTTTAAAAGGTTGGGATGATTTTATTCAAAAAAATCCAGCTCGTTTAAAGAAATAAGGCGCGTTCAAAAAAGAAGCGCTATTAAAAGATTAAATCTATTTCAAAGCAATCGAGCTATGCTAGAATGATCATGGCAATTTAGCAATGATCGCTTCTTGTATGGCGATAAAATCTGCTTTAGACAATTGCAATTTGGGATTGGAAAAATTAAGGTCTTCTGCTTGGTTGATTGGAATAAGATGCAAATGCGCATGGGGCACTTCTAATCCAACAGTGACCATACCAATACGATTACATGGAAAACTAGCCTCTATTGCTTTTGCGATGGGCTTTGCAAAGACCAATAACTCAGAAAGGTAATTGTCTGGCAGTTCAAACACTTTATCCACTTCTATTTTAGGCACCACCAATACATGCCCTTTTTGCAAAGGAAAAATATCCAAGAATGCAATGAATAAATCATTCTCAGTAATCTTGTACGAAGGGATATCTCCTTGTATTATTTTTGAAAAAATAGTCATCGAAAATTAGTACTGCTATTAAATGGTAATATTATCAATGCTGAATTTCATCACACCATTCGGTGCTTGCACTTCTGCAGTATCACCGATTTTTTTACCGATCAATCCTTTTCCAATTGGAGAAGACGCGGAAATTTTACCTGCTTTTAAATCAGCTTCCTTCTCTCCTACCAATTGATACGTAACCGTCTTTTTTGTTGCTAAGTTGGTGATGGTCACCTTGGTCAATATCGTCACTTTACTTGTATCAATGGTACTCGTGTCTACAATCTTTGCATTCGATACAGCGACCTCTAATTGCTTGATTTTAGATTCTAACATGCCCTGTGCTTCTTTCGCTGCATCATATTCGGCATTTTCTTTTAAATCCCCTTTTTCCCTTGCTTCTGCAATCGCTCTTGATGCCGCTGGACGATCATTAGATTTCATGCGTTGTAATTCCTCACGCATTTTATCAAAAGTCTCTTGGGTTACATATACGTTTGTTTCGCTCATACCTTCTGTTTTATATAAAAAAAATACAACGCCACCTGATTGGAGCGTTGCATGATACAAAGATATCATATTAGGGTCAAATGATCCCTAATTTTTCTAGTAAGATCTTGGACATCTTATAATATGCCTCCTGACTATAACCTGCAATATGGGGGGTTAAAATGAAGTTCGGCATGGCCATTAAGGCCGCTAAATTGGCCTTTTCGGCTTGGTTATAGGTATCTAGCTGTTCATTTTCTAGGACGTCTAATCCTGCCCCTCTAATTTGTTGATTTTGAAGCGCTTCAAGGACTGCTTCGGTTGATGTCACCGCACCCCTGCAAGTACTTAAAAAATAGGGTTGTTGTTGTAGTGCTTCAAAAAATCGGGCATTGGCAAAATGCTTGGTCAAAGGGGTTAATGGCAGGTGTAAACTAATCACTTCCGCTTGGGCTTGGATGGTTTCCAATTGGACCATTTTAACATGAGGAAACTGTTGCCAACCTAATGCTCTAGGATAAATATCATGGGCTAAAATTTCCACATCAAACCCAGTCAATACTTTTGCAAATGCAGCACCTGTATGTCCAAATCCAATGATGCCCACTTTTTTTCCAGTGAGTTCATCTCCACGATTCGCATCTCTGACCCATTGACCCATTTTGATTTCACCATAAGCACTATGAATGCGGTGCATTAAATTCAATAATAAGCCCAAGCTATGTTCACCTACTGCAGTACGATTTCCCTCTGGACTACTCACACAAAGGATGCCTTTGGATTGCGCCAAGTCAGTGTCAATTAATTCCATTCCACTGCCCAATCGGCCAATCCATTTTAATGCCTTTGCTGCTTCAATGATTTTTGCATCAATAGATAATCTTGTGGTTACAATCAATCCAACAGCATCTGAAATTTTCAGACTCAGTTGATCATAAGTAATCGTAGGTTCGAAACAAATTTCAAAACCTTTTTGTTCTAGCGTTGCTAATAAAAAAGGATGCACCGCTGCCGTTACAATAACTTTATTAGACATAGATTAAGGATTGTGCATTTTAAATGTAAGATCCGCAAAGTCTTGATAGGTCAAGTTCTCGGCTCTCTTAGTAAAGATAGGATCTTGTAATTGTTCCGTCGTAAAATAAGGTTTCAATGGATTTCGTAACATTTTTCGTCTTTGACCAAATGCCATTTTAACAATATGATAGAAACTTTTTATCGAGGTAAATTCAGGAAATATTGTTTTGCGTTTTAAACGAATCACCCCACTCATGACATTTGGGGGTGGTGTAAATGCGGAAGGTGGCACATCAAATAAATAGTCCACCTCGTAAAATGCTTGGGTCAATACACTCAAAATACCATAGGCTTTTGAATGTGGCTTGGCTGCAATTCTTTCTGCTACTTCTTTTTGAAACATACCAATCATCACAGGCACTTGCTCTTTCCAATCCAATACCCTAAACACAATTTGTGTAGAGATATTATAAGGAAAATTACCTACAAGCGTAAATTGACCTTCAAAAGGGATTGCAGTTTCTAAAAAATCTTCATTGATTAATTTACCTTCCAATTGAGGATAGGTATGTAAGAGATAGGCCACTTTTTCACGATCCAATTCCACCGCTTTAAATGCATGCAAAGGCAGGTCCAAAATATGCTGCGTTAAAGCACCTGCTCCTGGACCAATTTCCAATAGCTGGTCGATAGGCGCCTCTGATAGTGCAGCTTTGATTTGTAGACAAATTTGGACATCATTTAGAAAGTGTTGACCCAATGACTTTT
>JBILAW010000052.1:0-11838 GCA_044354025.1 Sediminibacterium sp. | reverse complement strand
CTACAATTTCTTCGGCAAAAAAGCCAATAGGTACTGGGGTGCCCGTGCCTGTCGAAACGTGATCGCAGTCCATAGAATCCACGTCGAAGGAAATATAGATGCTATCACAATCTTGTAATTGTTCTACAGCCTCTTGAACACAAACCTCTAGCCCACGGAATCTTAATTCTTCTACTTTATAACAAGAAATTGCCTCTTTTTCAATGAAATGTGCTTCGGCTGATTCAAAATCTCTTAATCCAAAATAAATTAAATCTTGTGCTAATAATTTTTTATCGGGTGTGCCAACACTTTTTAAATTATTCCAATGTAATAACGTGACAGCATTGGGTTCATTTACCTTACATGAAAGGTTATCTTCTTGCAGTGCAGCCGCTAATGGCATCCCATGAATATTTCCCGATGGAGAGGTAAAAGGAGAGTGTAAATCGGCATGCGCATCAATCCAAATAACACCGAGTCTTTTTTCTGGATTTGCTGCTTTGATGCCGCTTATTGTTCCTAATGCAGAGGAGTGATCGCCAGATAATACGATTGGAAAAAATCCAGTACTAATAGTTGTTCTAACGACATCTGAAACTCTTTGGCATTGCTCTACCACATGCTCAATTCGCTTTGCAAAATTATTGTTGTTTTTATTATAGATGGTTTCGTTATGTGTTTCAACATCTACAAATAAATGGCGGTGAAAGAAATCATTGTTTTGATTGATTGCTGCAATTTCAATGGCATCAATACCTAAATCAGAGCCTCTGGTTCCAGCGCCGATATCAGATCTGTTTTTTATTAATTTAATCGTCATAAAATTTAATTTTTCATTTGCACTTAGTCATTCAAATTTATCGAATATAAATGGTTCGAGAAATACTATTTAATTTAATATCATTCCCAATAGCTATTCTGCCTAAACGATAAGGGAAATTGGTGCCATCGGAAAATTCAAAAATAAAATTAAACACCCCTATAAAATCATCTACCGAACGGGACTTAAAAGTAAAATTGATTAAGCTACTTGTGATGGCCACTTTCTCCATTTTTGTTGGTATTAAATCCATCTGCACCGTCCTTACATCTCCCATTTCCATACTACCTAAAAGCATATGTGTCGCATACTTTTCCTTCAGCTTAGTTAGTTTTAAACTAATATCAATAGAAGAAGCAAAAAGCAATGGGTCTTGGATATCATTGATATCCATTGTGATTCGGGTTAAATAAATTTGTTTTTGAGATGAATCTGACTGCGCCACTGCAAAAACAGATAAAAAAACAAGGAATAAAGTGCTACAAAATTTCATAAACATGCATTATACCCTAAAGTTACCCGAAAAATGCTTCTAACGTAGAATAAGAAGCTTTAAATTAGTGGTATGAAAAAACTGTTTACGGCCATTTGTATCTTCATTTTAGTTCTACTACGTATGCAAGCTATTGCAGGCAGTGTTGATACTATTTTGATTCAAAGTAACTATCTAAAAAAAGCGACGAAATTTGTTGTGATACAGCCAAGTCATCAAAGTCAACAAAACAATCCCCAAGAACGCTACCCTGTGGTGTACCTGCTGAATGGTTATGATGGGAATTACGCACAATGGACTAAAACTGCACCACAATTAGCAAAAACTTCAGATGACTTAAAAATGATTTTTATATATCCTGATGGCGGAAAAAGTAGTTGGTACTTTGATAGTCCAGTAGATAGTAGCATGCAATATGAATCCCATATCATTAAAGAATTGGTCCCCTATGTAGACGCCAATTTCCCAACAAAAGCAAACCCCAATTCAAGAGCCATCACTGGACTGAGCATGGGTGGGCATGGTGGATTGTACCTTGCTATAAGACATTCGGATGTATTTGGTGCTGCAGGAAGTACATCGGGTGGATTTGATTTTAGACCTTTTCCAAAAAGTTGGAATCTCCCAAATATACTTGGCGAATATGAAACCAATCAAGCAAGATGGTATGAATATACAGTCATGCGCCAAGTTGAATTGCTTACAAATAAGCAATTAGCAATCATTTTTGATTGTGGGGTGGATGACATTTTCATAAATGTGAATCGCGCATTGCACGAAAAACTTTTACAATTAAAAATTGACCACGATTATATAGAACGTTCAGGTGGACACAATCATGCCTATTGGCGAAGTAGTATCGATTTTCAGATGCTATTCTTTCACCAATTTTTTCAAAAAAATAAATAGGCGCAAAGCTTTATGCTAGGAATCTATGGCGGTTGGATTCGTCGGGGATCGTACAGGTTTCTCTTTTGCCAACTAGTGCATACCTGTTTTTTGCAATCAAATCATATGCAAAATCACGAATAGGTTTTGGGATAAATTTTATTAAACGAAATAATTTTGGCCAACCCTTTAAATGCGTTGCTATTTGAATGACAGCGTCTGTTTTAGTGTACACTTTTTCATTATCAATTAAAATAACTGAAGATTTTCCGTTTTGTTCTAAACCAAATTGTTGCAAGATGTCTTTTCCAGCAGTGGATTGTGATGGCGCAAATTGAAAATGCGCATCTTGATCGTGGTCTAAAATTATATTGATTGATCGATTGCAAAAATTACAAACTCCATCAAATAAAATAATCGGCATAAAATTGTTTGATTTTATCAATACTAATTATTAAAATTATCTTCTTTTTTTAAAACCAGCGCTCTTTTTTTGCTTAGGATTGTATTCTGGTGTTGGACCAAACATCTCGGGCACGGTACCTTTTAATACAGGTGCGCCTAATAATTCTTCGATCAAGGCAAACTTAGATTGTTCTTTTTCACTCACAAGTGTAAATGCAGTTCCTGTCGTAGCAGCGCGAGCGGTTCTTCCAATGCGGTGGATATAATCCTCACCATCATTAGGGACATCATAATTAATAACCAAATCAATGTCTTCGATATCAATCCCTCTGCTTAAAATATCTGTTGCAACTAAGATATTGGTTTTACCATTTCTGTAATCTTGCAAGTATTGCTCTCTACTTTTTTGATCTAAATCGGAATGGATTTCTTCTGCTGCTAATTTTGCTGATTTTAAAATGGTCGTTAAATCTTTTACGTTTTGTTTTTTAGAACAGAACACAATCACTTTTGAAAAACGCTTAGAACCAAGCATGTCTTTAATAATGCCAGCTTTTTGCTGTTCATAAACAATAAAAGCTTTTTGAACAATTTGTTCTGGTGGTTTTGAAATCGCAATATTAATCTCCACCGGATTATTTAAAATTTTATTTGCCAATGCACGCATTTTTTGCGGCATCGTTGCAGAGAATAAAAGATTTTGTCTTTCGGCAGGCAAGTAAGTAATGATTTTAGCAATGTCATCGCTAAATCCCATATCCAACATTCTATCTGCTTCGTCTAAGACTAAATATTTTAATCCTTTTAATTTCACATAGCCCATATTTAAATGCGCAATCATCCTACCTGGTGTACAAACCACAATATCTGCTCCAGAAGTCAACGCTTTTTTCTCTGCGGCAAAAGAATTGCCATCCCCGCCACCGTATACTGCAATAGAACTAACATCAGTAAAATAAGCAAGCCCTTCCAATCCTTCCGCAATTTGAATCGCCAACTCTCTTGTAGGCACAATCACCAAAGCATTGATATCACCAGCATGATGCGGCGAAGTCAAAAGACGATGTAATAATGGTAATAAAAATGCGGCTGTTTTTCCTGTACCTGTTTGCGCTGCAGCAATGATATCCTTCCCTTCTAAAATTGGAACCATTACCTGTTGTTGCACCGGCGTAGCTGTTTCGTAACCCATGGCGTCAATGCCGTCCAAAATACGCTGATCCAGCCCTAAATCTATAAACTTCAAAATGTGTAATTTAAGAACAAAGGTAACCTATAATTTTTCAAATAGCAGGTTCAATATTCTTGGTATCTGGCTTCTATCTTCATCATCAAATTGTTCATCAATTAGAATCAATTGAAAGCCCGAAGCATTTGCAGCTTGGATAAAATCTGTTACATGATGATTGAAGCAGGTTACAACTTGAGTGCCTGTCTCGGTTTCAAATCTTGCTTTAGAGCCTGCATATTGTTTAAAGGGATGTAATTCACCAATATAAACACGAGTGCCTGTGTCGCTCACCATTGCTAATTTTTGAAAAACAGCATCTAGGTCTTCGATATGTTCGAGCATTAAACTAAAAGTAACAAGGTCATAGGTATCCTTTGCAAAAGTCCAGTCCTTTGTGATATCCCCTTCGATAAAATTGACTTTATCAGACTGAATTTTATTTTTTGCAATGTCAAGCATGCCATTCGATAAATCAATCGCAGTGATTTGATCACAGATGGTTAAAAGCCAGACAGTATTCTTGCCCGTGCCACAGCCAATTTCTAAACAATGTTTGAAAGATTTTCCTTGAAGTATTTTTTGTAGTGACAAAGCCTCAAGGTCTCTTGTTTTATTATCATTGGTATCGTATTGTGCTGACCAACTATTGTATGCATTCGCTATATCCATATTTAATTCATTCTCATTATAATAAAGATACTACTATCAAGTCTATATTACAACGCTGTTGAATTCAAATTATGGTACCAAATTGTTTTTTATAAAGTCCGAGCAGTAGTCTTTGATTAAATTTCTGACTGAATCAAAAGCGGCTTCAATTTCTTGCTCGCTTCCAGTTGCTTTTGCTGGATCGGGAAAATTATAATGAAACTTTTGAGCTTTAGTTGGGAAGTAGGGACAACGTTCTTTGGCGTTATCACATACGGTAATCACATAGTCAAATTCAATTCCAGTATACTCTAAGATATTGTTAGAAGTATGATTGGAGATATCAATGCCATCCTTTTGCATCGTGGCAATTGCTTTTGGATTCACCCCATGTGTTTCTACGCCAGCGCTATACACATTGGCTTTGTCGCCAGCAAAATGTTTTAAATAACCTTCTGCTAATTGACTGCGGCAGCTATTGCCCGTACATAATACTAAAATGTTCTTCATATACACGTCCATTTTGGCTATAAAATTGCAATTTATTATTTGTAAGAAAAAACTTAAATTGAATTATGAAAAGAATACTTCAAACCACCCTATTGACTGGCTTTATGCTAGTTACGCTAATTCAAGCATTTGCACAATCAGCAAAGGCAGAAGCTGCTATTCAGTCCATCATGCAATCCAACCCTGTTGTTGGGCTGTCCGTTGCGGTGGTAAAAAATAATAAAGTCATCTACAATCACTCCTTTGGGTTTAAAGATGTTGAAAAGCAATTGCCCTTGACCAATCAATCCATATTTAGAATTGCATCCATCTCAAAATCTTTCACCACAACCGCCATCATGCAATTGGTTGCAGAAAAGAAAATAAGATTAGACCAAGATATCAGTGAACTTGTTGGTTTTAAAGTGAGGAATCCAGCTTATCCGAGTACAGTCATTACTTTAAAAATGGCTTTATCTCATAGGTCTTCTATCAATGATAGTGAAGGTTATTTTAGTTTAGACGCTATTGATCCGGCAAAAAATCCAAATTTTGCAAAATGTTACAATGCATACGAACCCGATAAAGGCTATATGTATTGTAATTTAAACTACAATTTGGCGGGATCCATACTAGAGAAAGTGACAGGTGTTCGTTTTGATAAATATATTCAACAACAAATTTTACAACCACTAGGACTTTATGGAGGATATAATGTGAATGCATTAGATACTCAGTTGATTGCAAAAATTTATGAATTCAATAAAGAGACGCAGGGTTTTACTTTATCTACCAATGCGTATGCACCAAGAACTGAAGAGATCAACAACTACACCATGGGCCGAACAACCCCAATATTTTCACCAACAGGTGGCATGAAGATATCCGCAAATGACCTTGCCAAGTATATGATTATGCATAGTCAATTGGGTAAATACAATGGTGGGAGGATGATATCTAAAAAGTTATCTCAACAAATGCAGGAAATTATTTCCGAGGAAGAAGGATACGGGATGGCATTAGAAACTACTACACAATTGATTGCCGGAAAAACAATGATTGGCCATACAGGTGTGGCTTATGGGTTATATAGTATCATGTTTTTTGAGCCTAAAGAAAAAATTGGCTTCATAGTGATTAGTAATGGCTGCGATACTAAAACAATCAACGGATTCAATGCAGTATTGCATCAAACTGTAAATAGTTTATACGATAATTTAATTCGTTAAAAGAATAACATCACTAGCACTAAAACAATTCCTGCTAAAGTGAAATACATTCCTTTTTTGAAAATGGTTGTTCCAGGCATAAACATGTAGAAAGAGGAGATCACAAAAAAGAACAATGAAAGTCCGAAAAATATATTTAGATAATATAAAGGGTCTTTATTAGTTGCTTTATGCATCTTGGTCATCTTATTTAATAAGTAGGGCAATTCCTTGACTTTAAAATCTGCTACACCAGTTGTTTTATTGTAGGTGCCATTTTCAAAAGTCACCACATCAAGCGTATCTGACTTTATTTTAAGATTTTTGATTTTGATAGCAGCTCCAACTGCATGTGATTCAAGACCGGTTGCCACCGTGAGTACTTTATGATTCTCTTTTTTCAAAAAATCAGTATCTCTAAAAATCATAATAATGCCACTCACTGAATAAATGGCCATGATACCGGCTAAAAAGAAGCCAAGGTATCTGTGGTAAACACGCATGTTTGTTGATATCTTACTCATAATACAAATTTAATAGGTTAAAACTGACTTGATTTATAAAATCGGGAAAAACTAGGGTTAATTTAAATATATTTGAATCAGTAATCCTAGTTCCAGGATTTTAAATATTACCCTATGAAATTCAATCCACTATTCTTAATACCACTTTTAATGATTGTCTTTCAAGGTCAAGCACAACAATCAAAAGTACATATCAACCATACGGCAATATTCGTTATTGATATCAATGTATCAGGCCAATTTTATAGCAACATCATTGGTTTAGATACGGTACCTGAGCCATTTCACGATGGGAAGCATATCTGGTATAGCACAGGAACGCATACCATGTTGCATGTCATAGCGGGCGCAACGGCTAAAAAAGAAAATTATAAAAATCAGCATACCTGTTATACGGTTCCCGATTTTAACCTGTTCATTAAAAAATTAAAGGAGCTTAACTGGGTCTATGAAGATGTGGCAGGCAATAAAAATGCGATTACCACCCGAATAGATGGCGTTCACCAGATTTGGCTACAAGACCCTGATGGCTATTGGTTGGAAATCAACGATGATACCTATTAGTCCATAAAATTTGAGGTAACTTACTGTTTATATTATATTTATAAATAACTGACAAATGATTGTAAAAGAAAAGATATTTGATTCATTTACTTGGATTGATATTGAAGATGCAAATAAAAAAGAATTAGAAGTCATTGCAAGCAAATATAATTTGAGTTACTTTTTAATGAAAGATTCGCTTGATATTGGGCATTTGCCCAAATATGAGCAATTGCATAAACACGATTTTTTTATTTTCAGAGCCTACACTTCAAATATCAATTTGAATATTGATGAGATTGGTGAAATGTCTAATAAAATTGCCTTCTTTATTTTCGAGGATAAATTAATCACCATACATCGTGCTCATTTTTCTTTTTTAAACATCCATGAAGAAAAACATATTAAAATAAGTGAGCTTTTTTTAAGAATAGTCGGTTATATGATTGAATCATTCAAAAAACCAACAATCGAATTATCCAATAAAATTACACAGATTGAAAAAACAATCTTTTTGAAAGATTATAGAGTGGTATTGATTGAAGAACTCTATTTTATTAAGTCACAAGCAAGAATCTTAAAGAAAATAATTTCTATAACAGAGTCTATCATTCTGCAAACTCAGGACAAATATAAAGTCTCTTATATTTTTCAAGATATCCAAGATCAATTACTGAATCTGCTTACAATAAACGAAGAGTCTTTAGAAAATTCTACGCAATTAATGAATACCTATCTTTCTTTAAGTGATCAAAAGAATAACGAAGTAGTTCGTCTATTAACCATATTTTCTGTGTTTTTTCTTCCTCTAAACTTTATTGCAGGAGTCTATGGAATGAACTTTTCATTTATGCCTGAGTTAACTTGGAAACTAGGATACGTATTTGCTATAAGCTTAATGGCAATCGTTGTAATTGTAATTTACCTTTGGTTCAGACGCAAAAGAATCCTTTAAATAAACTTGAATATAAAAGGTATTGCAAAAGTGACAAAGGCAGCCCAAACAGCATAGACCGGTATAAATAATGCGATATCCCCTTCTACATCTTGTATAGAAGCTTTCCCCTTAAGATTTTTGAATAAGCCATAGGATACTAATAATAAATGTATAAATACTAATAGGTTCGCACCTAATACTGCGATTCTATTGGGAGAAAGTCCAAACTCAGAAAGTCTAAATAAAATAGCAGAAAGTGCAATCGCATTGGCGATAATAGCTAATAAGGCAAGTCCTAATAAAATAATTAAGTTGAATTTTGAACTTGTATTATTTGTTGCTTCAGTTAAAGAGAATAAAATAATAGCCATGACACCAATTAGTACTGCATTAAATACCAATAAAAAATTACGGTCATTGTATATATTCTTACCGTTATAAAATAATGCAATTAGAAACACCAGCAAGGTTATAAAAACGATTGGTGTGAAAATTTTAGCGATTGTAGGAGAGATCTTATTAACAAGATCTGGATTATTCTGAATTAAAAAGGTGGACAGCATGGGCATAGCAGCTAAGCCCCAAACAGCTATTTGTTCAAAGTAAAATGTTTGGATATCCATTTTTAATAATTCAAATAGGGCTAGTGTGATGCCGGTAAAAAACATGCCCGAGATGAATATCAACCCAGTCATGACAATAAAATTACCGTTGAATTTTAAAAATGCGATTTTCTTTTGGTTATTGTTTAAGTCACCACCAATAAAAGCGTAGCCTAGTATTGACCACAAAAAAATAGGTAAATGGATGGTAGATAAAATAAAAGTTGCGCTCTTTTCATTGTATGGCAAGCTGTTTATAAAAATGGCTGACCCAAGGAATAAGATAAGTGGTAGGATCAATTTAGTCATTGACAATTGTTGCTTCCAAATAAAATAGGCCGTTAAGATGGGAAATACAACAAATCCAATATTCTTAGACATATATACATCGTATTCTATTCCAAAAAATGAAGGCATTTTTGCGATGAGTCCACCTACAAAAGCAGCTACCACAATAAAGATGATTTCGTTTTTACTACCCCAAGTAATCTGTTCGTCTTTATAGTTCAACCTTTCATTCCAAGCCTGCGCAGCGGGCTCATTAATAAGTTCTTGATAGATATTGTTAAAAGCAATCGTAAAAGCACTTTTATGTTCACGATACAATTTTTCAAGTTGTTTCGGGTTATTAATATTGATTTTTATTTCGTTTTCCATAGCAATCCGATTTAGTATTATTCTTATTCAAGTTAGATTATCCGAAGCTGTAAAAATATGCATTAATCGACCGTATAATTTGTTAAATAAAAGTTTTTGTTCCTAACATTGCACAATCAATGCAATACCCAGTTCATTTAACTCAAATAGGTGCCGAAAAAGCAATTTACATACCAGCATACGAAGCAGTTAAAGCTATTTATGAGGCCTTGTTAGAGTTGGACCCTGCTACCCCCTTCCCTTATTGGGCTAAGGTTTGGCCATCGGCAATTGCACTGCTTGATGTACTTAAGGCACATCCTCATTTGATTCAAAACAAGCATGTATTAGAAATTGGTGCAGGTATTGGATTACCCTCATTGATGATGGCGAATATCACAAAATCGATTCAAGTAAGTGATTATAATTTGGAGGCTGTTGAGTTGTTGCGAAAAAATATTGAACATCTTGAATTAGAAAATACAGAGGCCTTAAAATTAGATTGGAATGCTTTGCCGGAAGCTATCCATCCCGAAGTGCTCATTTTAAGTGATGTCAATTATGACCCTACGCAATTTGAAACGCTAACAAAATTGATTGAAAAGTTCATACACCAAGGAAGCACCGTTATTTTATCGACTCCCCAAAGAATCATGGCGAGTACTTTTGTGCTTGCTTTGTCAATATTTATTATTGCAGATTATCTAGAATTGGTGGATGAAAATGGAGTCACAAAAGAAATAAGTATCTTAGTGCTGTCTAAAAAAATACAATAAAAAAGGATAATTAGCGCAGTTACATTAATAAAAAATATGAACGAGATCGTCATCAATAAAATAGGTATTGAACAAATAGAGCAGCTACAGCAGATTGGTCGCCAAACTTTTGAAGAAACTTTTGCCGAAAGCAATAGTGCAGCCAATATGGCTAAATACCTTGAAGAGGCATATGCACATGAAAAACTAAGCGCGGAATTGAACGATACCAATTCATTTTTTTATTTTGCAATGATGGATGAAATAGTGATTGGCTATTTAAAGCTTAATAAGGGCGGATCTCAGACCGAGCTCAAAGACAATGATGCACTTGAAATTGAACGCATCTATGTGTTAAGGGAATTCCATGGTAAAAAAGTGGGTCAATTGCTATTTGAAAAAGCCATTCAAATAGCGAAAGAACAAAATGCAGAATTTGTTTGGCTAGGTGTATGGGAAGAAAATAAAAGAGCCATTCAGTTTTATACTAAAAATGGATTTGTTGAATTTGATCAACATGTATTTGTACTTGGTGATGAGCCGCAAACAGATATTATGATGAAACTGCAATTAAATAAAATATAAGGGAAGCATACTGAAAACATGATTATTTTTATGAAATAGCCTACTTTTGAAAAAGATATTTATTTTCTTAGACTGATAGCTATAAAAAACTCCGAATATGTACACAATAAAAAGAATTTTCAAAAGAAACACCCACAATTCCTTTTTTAAAGCACTTGCTGGGTTTGGTCGTTCTTTAAACAGATTATATGAAAATAGGAACCACGATATTTATAGCAATGGGGAAGTAACCATTTTAAATAAAATTGCTAAAATGAATCCCTCCCTCATAATAGACGGTGGTGCAAATGTTGGGGATTATTCAATAATAGTAAATCAAATAATGCCAGATTGCAAAATCTATGCTTTCGAACCTGTAGAAGCAACATTTCAGCAATTTCTAGCCAATATTAAAGATTTACAGAATATTGTACCCATTAAAAAAGGGCTATTTAAAGAGAACTGTGAATTGGAAATAAATTTATTCGATTCAAATGAACATTCTTCCATTTACTCTATTGATGGGATAGCAAACAAGTTCGGTTCACAAACAATTGGTCTTGTTCGAGGTGATGATTTTATAAAAGACAATAATATTGTTTCGATTGATTTTTTGAAGCTAGATATTGAAGGAGCAGAATATGATGCTTTGCTCGGATTTGAAAATGCAATTAAGGAAGGAATTGTCAAGCTAGTCCAATTTGAATATGGATTCATTAATATTTCAACTAAGAAATTACTGATTGATTTTTATACATTTTTTGAAGCGAATGGATATATCGTTGGTAAAGTTTTTCCAAAGAATGTAGAATTCAGAAATTATAACGTCAAACATGAAGATTTTATCGGCCCCAATTTCATTGCTGTCAAAAAAACGGAGACCGCGCTCATTAATTTATTAAGAAATAGCTAGTTTTAAAAACGAAAAAAGAGGCCAAATTGACCTCTTTTTGATTTGTGGCTCCCCTTACAGACGAAAGATGCAACTATAATGCGATAATTGAGTATGTGACTATCAGAAAATTGAAGGGTTGAACTATCCCAATTTTTTTAAAATCGTTACTCCCTCTTCCCAATTCGTATGACCAGAAGATGTATTTATGTGACCAGCAT
>JBILAW010000150.1:0-3479 GCA_044354025.1 Sediminibacterium sp. | reverse complement strand
AATCCAACGTTTGCTCTCATTTTTGGCGTGTTGAAGTAAGCAATAAATCCTTCTTCTAAACCTCCAATTTTATCTCCATAAATACTACTAGATACTGTAAAGTTAGCAGGTAATATATAGTCTAATGAAAGACCCCATCCAGAAGTTTTTACTTTCTGAGTAGAATTAGTAGAAATAGAATAAGCAATACGCTTACTTGCATCTAATACATCTAATGGACTAGGCGCTGCTGCATTTCTTGATTGTAATACAGTTACACCACTGATGAAATTATCGTACTTACCAAAATAGTAATAGAAATCGATCAATAATTTTTTAGCTACTAAACCCTTGTAACCCACTTCAAAAGAAGTCATAGACTCAGGCTTGAATTCTGGGAAGGCTTGTACTTTCAATAAACCTGGATTTGGAGCTCCTTGCATTGCTGAAGCACCAAAAGCATTCACACTCGCTAAAGAATAAGCAGGATTGGTATTGAATTTGTAGAAATTTCTTAACTCAGGTAAACCACCCATTAATCTTGTACCACCACCAACTAATAAGTTGATCCATTGGTTTTGAGTCGTTGGGAAACGGTAAGCTGTTTGATAAGACACACGTAAATTATGATCTTGCTCTAATTTCACAACCATCGTTGCTCTAGGTGTAAAACGACCTTTAAAATTTTCATTCTTGTCATAACGACCAGAGAATGAGAACTTGAATAAATCATCTAAGAAACGCTTAGACAATTGAGCGTAAGCACCTGACTCATTGATCAATATATTTCCAGCTGTATCAGCAAACAAAGTACCTTGAGAATTCAATATAAATTGTCTTGTGCTTCCACCTACTAATAAATCAGCATTGTGTTTAGCAAGACCAAAAGCCTCTGTTAAATTGTATTGACCCTCAGCTGCACGCATAGAAGTTTTTTCTAAGAACATCGCACCACCTTGAGAAATTGGGGTGCTTACTAAAGATTTGAACATTGCATTATCACCAAGATACCCAGTTGGTCTACCAACATCCGCATTTGATCTAGCACCTGCATGTGCAGCTTGTTGATTCATACCAAGACTTAATAAAGTAGAATAAGTAGCAGCATAAGTAGGATACCAAGTTGTACTAGGTTTCCATGCTTCATTGAAATAACGTGCAGCAATCGTTGAGTTAAATGACGCACCAGAATTCTCTAAAGTTGTATATGCTCTTACATACCAGTTTCTAGCCTTTAATTCTAATTTATACTGTCCCATGCTAAAATCCTTAATTGAATAACGGTCACTTCCTGTATACACCGTATTTCCAGAACCGTTGTAGGCAGAAAATGATGCTTCTACATTGTCATTGATTTTGTAGTGGATAGACCCTTGGAATTTTATGTTCAATGCAGTTGGATCTACGACATCTTTTTCGGCATATCCAGTTCTACTTACATTCACATTATTGAAATAACCTCTTTTATCCCCCCATAAGAATGCAGCATTTGCACCTAAGGCAGCACCACCAGCACCAGTTAAGAATGCTTGGTAAGATGCTAATGTTGGATATGAAGCAGCCGCATTGTATAAACTATTGAAAGTCGCTGTTCCAATTGCAGATCCGTATGCACCAACTAAAGAAGCTAAGACACCGCTTTTAACAGCAGTACCAACACCAGCTAAATTACTTGTTGTTTCATCACCATAAAAGTTGACACCATCATAGTTCGGATCAGATTCTCTGTTACCAGGAATGGTTTGACCAAGTTGTGAACCAGTTGTTCTAGAATAGTTTTGATCACTATTCGCTCTCCAGTCATCCGCTTCTGTATATTGCATGCTGAATTTGTAAGCAAAACGATCGCCTATTTTTTTAGCATAACGAACTGTCCAGTCTTTATATGGAGCCAATGCACGTTGTTTGTTATCAACATGATTGATACCTTGCTTAACTTGGAAACTTAAGCCTTGGTATTTAAATGGATTTTTACTATTAATCAAAACAGTACCGTTCATACCTCCTTGACCATACAAAGCAGAAGAGGCACCTGGTAATAATTCAATATTGTCTACGTCTAGTTCTGTTAAACCAATAATGCTAGCCACTGAGAAGTTTAAGCCAGGCGCTTGGTTGTCCATTCCATCAACAAATTGATTTAGACGGCTGTTACCACTACCATTAAAACCTCTTGAGCTAATACTTTTGAAAGTTAAACTGGCGATGTTGACATCCACCCCTTTTAAAGTACCCAATAAGTCATAATAGTTAGAGACTGGCGCATTCTTAATTGTAGCATTGCTAATTCTTTCAATCGTCACTGGAGATTCTAAAATACGCTCCGCAACTCTTGAAGCTGCAACAACAACTTCAGAACCTAAAGTAAAAGCTTGTTTTAAACTCACATCCACTTTAGATGTTCCAGCATTCACCACCTGCTCTTGGTTTTCAAAACCTACCGAGCTAAAAACCAATGTATAAGGTGCTTTTTGAGACACATTTAATTTGAAAGTTCCTTTATCATCTGTATAGGTTCCAACAGATGAGCCTTTCAATGTAACAGATACTGCAGCGATGGTTTCACCATTGGTTCCATTTTTTACAGTTCCAGTGATTGTTCCTGCATTTTGAGCCATTGCACTAATTGCTGTAAAAGCAAAGGCACAAAAAAGGCTAAAACGAGTTAATAATCTTGTCATAAATAATTGTTTTTATTTGAATTGTACCTCAAAATACCAAATTGTTAGCAAATCAGAAAAAATTATCAAAATACTGTTAAAGTTTTTATTTTCGTAGCATGAACCCAAACACCATCCCCGGTCTATTAAATACCTACCACGGAAAGGTAAGGGACGTCTATTACATTGAAAATGAACTACTTGTAATGATAGCAAGCGATCGTATCTCTGCATTTGATGTCATTTTACCTAAACCAATCCCTTATAAAGGGCAGGTTTTAAATCAAATTGCAGCCTATATGCTCGATGCCACCAAGGATATTTGTCCAAATTGGCTCATGAGCACCCCTGCTCCCAATGTGGCCATTGGTCAAAAATGTACCCCTTTTAAGATCGAAATGGTCGTAAGAGGCAATTTAGTTGGTCATGCTTGGCGCACTTATGCTGCTGGAGGCAGGACCCTTTGTGGCGTAACATTGCCTGAGGGACTTCAAGAAAATGACTTTTTCCCAACGCCTATCATCACCCCCTCCACCAAAGCAAGTGAAGGACATGATGAAGACATTTCAAAAGAAGCCATCATTGCAGAGGGATTGGCTTCTGCCAAAGATTGGGCCATTTTAGAAAAATATGCGCTTGCCCTATTTGCAAGAGGAAAGGAAATCGCTGCAAAAAGAGGCTTGATTTTAGTAGATACAAAATACGAGTTTGGAAAAATTGGAGATACGATTTACTTAATGGATGAAATTCATACCCCTGATTCTTCCAGGTATTTTTATGCAGAAGGATTTGAAGCAAGACAAGCTAGTCAAGAAAAGCAAAAACAATTAAGCAAGGAAT
>JBILAW010000149.1:0-3519 GCA_044354025.1 Sediminibacterium sp. | reverse complement strand
TAAAGGGAAGATAGTGGATTATTTTGCACCCAACTACGATGTCATTGCTCGTTTTCAAGGTGGCCCAAATGCTGGACATACTTTATATGTGAATGGCACAAAAATGGTCTTACACCAAATCCCATCAGGGATTTTCCATCAAGATAAAATCAATATCATTGGCAATGGTGTTGTATTAGATCCAGTGACTTTGAAAAAAGAATGTGATGCTGTTGCAACGATGGGCATTGATGTGAAAAAAAATCTATTTATATCAGAGCGTACCAATATCATTATTCCAAGCCATAGGGCTTTAGACAAGGCCTCTGAATTGTCAAAGGGAGAAGCTAAAATTGGTTCTACTTTAAAAGGAATTGGCCCAGCTTATATGGATAAGACCGGCAGAAACGCTTTAAGAGTGGGCGATTTATTAGATAAGAAATTTATCAGTAAATACATTGCTTTAAGAATGAAGCATCAAAAGATTTTGGATAGCTATAATTTCAATGAGGATATTTCTGAAATGGAAACCGAATTCTTTGAAGCCATTGAGTTTTTAAAGACCATGAACATTATCAATTGTGAATACTTTATCAATGATCAAATAAGTAAGGGTAAAAAAGTATTAGCAGAAGGTGCGCAAGGATCCATGTTAGATATTGACTTTGGCACTTTCCCATTTGTGACTTCAAGCAATACTATTTCTGCTGGAGTTTGTACTGGCTTAGGTGTTTCTCCAAAACTAATTGGGGAAGTATTTGGTATTTCAAAAGCCTATTGTACAAGAGTGGGTAGCGGTCCCTTCCCTACCGAATTGCATGACGAAAAAGGGGAGGAATTAAGAAAGATTGGAAGTGAGTTTGGTGCAACAACAGGACGTCCAAGAAGATGTGGATGGATAGATCTTGTTGCATTAAAATATACCTGTATGATCAATGGTGTAACGCAGATTATCATGACAAAGGCGGATATACTAGATTCATTTAAAGAACTCGAATTGGGTATTGCCTATGAAATGGAAGGAAAGCAGATTGATTACGTGCCTTTTCAATTGGTTGGCACCCCAGTAACCCCAATCTGGAAAAAAATGACAGGCTGGGAAGTGGATACCACTAAAATGAAAAACGATGCTGAATTACCCGCTACCATGAAAACATATATCAAATTTATTAATGAATATTTAGGAGTGCCTGTGAAGTATGTATCAAATGGTCCGGGCAGAGATCAAATTGTACATTTATAATCAAAAAAAAGGAATAAAAAAAGTCGCATTATTTTTGAAAAATTAAATTTTCATTTGAAATTTACATAAATATTTTTGATTGAGTTATGGCAGTAAAATCTACAAAAGAACAAAAGACAGCGACCCCAAAAAATGGCGTAGTGAAAGCTGAAAAGTCAAGCAAGACATCTTCAAAGAAAAATGACGAAGATGCGCATGCATCTGATGATGACGATGATTTAGACGAGGAAGAAGAAACAGATGATTGGGGTAAGACAGAAGAAGAGGATGATAGCTGGGATCCTGACTTTGCAGAATTTGATTTACCTAAAACATCCAAGAAAGCAGGTAAAGCAAAAAAAGGCGGAGGAGAGGATGCGCATGCATCCGATGAAGCGGACGATTTAGATTTAGACTTAAACTTAGAAGAAGATGATGATTTGTTTGACGACAAAGACGAATTTGATGACGATTTCTAAATAACGTATTTTTTAATCGTTGTCCAGATATAAAGATTGTATGGAGGCCTGTAAAATTTGATTTTTATGGGCCTCAAATATTTTAGCCTCTTTGGTAGGCAGCACAAGTGTATATGATTTCCCAGTAGCCAATTGCTGATCCATATTTGGATTCAATTCTTTTAAATAGGTCAATGGCATTTTTAACCAGATGGCCATGGTCTTTGCATTGAACCTTCCTGAAATGACCATCCTTTCCATACCTGAACTTGCAGTGCTAATGGAAGCCGTCTCGGGACTTTTATTTTGATCTAGCTCGTTCATAGATACCCCTTCAAATATGGCATGCGTCGCTATGAATTTTTTAACATGATTCCTGGTCTCTAATGGAAGTTCATATTGTAAGGCCCAGAAGTCTTTTGTATTCTTTTTTTCGATCGCTTTACTTAGTCTTCCTGAGCCACCGTTGTAGGCAGCTACCACCAATAACCAATCCCCAAATTGTTGATATAATTCTCTAAGTATTGTTGCTGCTGCTTGGGTACTTTTTTGGTAATCCATCCGTTCGTCATTGGGAAGCAATTTCAAACCTAATCGAGTTGCTTCTGCAGGCATGATTTGCCAAGGGCCTGCAGCACCCGCCCATGAAACAACTTGCGAACTTAAATGACTCTCAATGACACTTAAATATTTTAACTCCACAGGTATGCCATTCGCGGTTAAAACTTCATCATATAAATTAAAATAGGGTTTTGCCCAGGTTTTCATCTTACGTAAACCAGGACCTTCTTTTTCGATATAAGATTGCACAAAACTGATTGCCTTAGGATGCATTTCGATGACAAAAGACTTGTCTTTATCTGGCACTTGTTGCACAGTGAATAAGCTACTAAAACCAATTCTATTCAATGTTAAACTATCTTGCGCAGCTATGCTGTTAAAACAAAAAAGCAAACAATAAATAAATAAAACTGGTTTCATAAGAAAGAGGCTATGCGTACGCACAGTTTATAACTCCGGTCTATAAGCGACCATGGTATTTATGAATGACAGTGGAAAAGTACATCGATGATTAAGAAGCTTTGTCGTCCTTCTCTTTAATGCCTTCTTCGATTTCTTTTTTCACGTTATTTTTAGCGTCATTGAATTCACGAATGCCTTTACCTAATCCACGCATGAATTCAGGGATTTTTCTTCCTCCAAACATCACTAAAATAACTACACCAATAATTAATAATTCTTGAAATCCTAAGTTGCCCATAATGTATCGTTTAGAATGATAAAGGTAATGTAAATAGCACAAAAAAAGGTCCTCGAATAGAGGACCTTTATATAATTTAAGCGATTAGGCTTAGAATCTCTTTTCTTTAATACGAGCACTCTTACCACTTCTATCACGTAAGTAGTACAATTTAGCACGACGTACCTTACCTGACTTGTTTAAAACGATCCCATCAATATTTGGAGATAAGAAAGGGAACAAACGCTCCACACCGATACCATCAGAGATTTTACGAACGGTAAAAGTAGCTGTTGCTCCAGTTCCTTGGGTTTTAATGACATCCCCACGGAAGCTTTGGATACGCTCTTTACCACCCTCTACAATCTTGTAGTTTACGGTAATATTATCACCAGCCTTGAATGCTGGATAAGATTTCTTTGCTGTTAATTGCTCGTGTACGAAGTTTACTGCTACGCTCATAATTCATTTTTTTTGCGGAGGGCAAAGGTAGGGTTACCCATGCTATTCTCCAAATAATTTGATCCAAATATTAAAATCCGTGCCTTTTAGGGCCTGTTCTTCCCGATATGCGCCTATCTGGCAATGTTTACAGCACGTTTTTCACGAATCACCGTTAC
>JBILAW010000051.1:0-12139 GCA_044354025.1 Sediminibacterium sp. | reverse complement strand
AAATATTCCCATCTCCAACAACTTCATCCAAGGAAGTAAGATCAAATGTATTCCAATAGCCATCATTGTATTTCATACCATAAACCCTAGATTTTGGAGATATTGGCATCTGCACGGTTTGAACATAGGTATTTTTAAGTCCCAGTGGTTGTACGATGCGCTTATTTAACAATTCCGAATAGGTTATTCCACTAATATTTTCAAGTAGCACTGATAAAACTGCATAGCCAGTATTACAATAATTGAATTTTTCACCTGGTACTGAAATTAAAGCTGGCTTGTATTGAGCAATGAGCCTTAATAATCTTTGATTGTCTATTGTATCATTTATTTTGAGGGTATCTTTTATCCAATCAAAATATTCAATCATGCCATGTGTTTGATTAAGCAAGTGTCTAATAGTAATATCCTTATACGGGAAAGTAGTAATATACTTATTTACATTGTCATCCACTTTCAATCGACCCTCTTGATCGTACATTAAAATTAATGAAGCGGTGAATGTTTTTGAAATGGAAGCAAGATTAAAAGCAGAGGATAAATTAAGTTGATGATTTGTTTTACTGTCTGTAAATCCAATACTTTTTTCATAAAGGGCAACCCCATTTTGTGCAAGAAGAATATTGCCATTGAATTCATGTATTGAATGAAGGCTGTCAATTGATTTGTCAAATTTTTTAATAAGTTGATCTATTGATTGCGCATGCAGCATTGTTGAAAAAACAATACCAAAAAATAGGCACAAGCACTTTCTAATATAGTTGGCACTTTTATTCATAAAGCAGGCAATTATTGTGTTAGTCAAACTTAAGAAAAAGCCGACAAAATGCCTAACCCTAATGTCTTTGATTTAGATTATCAAGTTTCGGATGGGTTTTATATGGCAACTTTTAGGCAGGTCAATTATGGGTTATACCAAAATGGAGGTGACCGGATAGATTAAGATAAGATGGTTACGAATGCATTGACGATTTTTTCTTATATTAGTACTATGAGAACATACCAAAAACTTCGCTTTAGTTATACGGGATGTATAACTAAGTTTTTCATCCTGATCTGTATTTTTACAGCCAATCCTATAGCTGCACAAACAGTCATCGAGAAAATAGTACAGGAAGAAACCAAAAACTCGCAATTGCAAGTTTTGGCACACGAGTTATTAGATGGCATTGGGCCTAGACTTGTGGGCACCCCTCAAATGAAAAAAGCCAACGAATGGGCAGTGGATAAATATACCAGTTGGGGTATTACTGCGCGCAACGAACAATGGGGAGAATGGAAAGGATGGGAGCGCGGTATCACGCATATCGATATGCTTTCTCCAAGAGTAAAAAGTTTAGAAGGAACACAATTGTCTTGGAGTCCTTCTACAAAAGGGAAAGCAGTTAAAGCAGAGATTGTTATGATACCTGATGTAGCAGACTCAATTGCTTTTCAGAACTGGCTGCCTAATGTGAAAGGAAAGTTTGTCATGATTTCTATGAATCAACCAACCGGAAGACCCGATGATAACTGGCAACAATTTGCTACAAAAGAGTCTTTTGATAAATTGAAAAAAGAACGCACCGAAATGACGGATGCTTGGCGTAAACGCTTAAGTAAGACTGGTTTTTCATCAAGAATGCTCCCAATTATTTTAGAAAAAGCAGGTGCTTTGGGTATCTTAACCAATAACTGGTCAAGTGGCTTTGGGGTAGATAAAATCTTCAATGCCTACACTACAAAAATTCCAACTGTTGATATTGCTTTGGAAGATTATGGCACTTTATATCGCTTAGTAGAATCTGGAGACAATCCAATCATTAGCATTCAAACCGATTCTAAAGATTTAGGGACTGTTCCAAATTTCAATACCATTGCCGAAATCAAAGGAACAGAAAAGCCGGATGAATATGTCATGCTTTCTGCGCATTTTGATTCTTGGGATGGTGGCCAAGGTGCAACGGATAATGGAACAGGCACTTTGACGATGATGGAAGCGATGCGTATTTTAAAACTAGTCTATCCAAATCCTAAGCGTACTATTTTAGTGGGACATTGGGGTAGTGAGGAGCAAGGCTTAAACGGTTCAAGAGCGTTTGTAGAAGATCATCCCGAAGTGGTTGGCAAACTACAAGCATTGTTTAATCAGGACAATGGTACAGGTAGAGTTGTCAATATTTCTGGACAAGGATTTAAATATGCGGGTGAATTTATTACAAGGTGGTTAGCTGCAGTGCCTAGTAGTATGAAAGATTCTATTAAGACAACTTTTCCTGGCACACCGGGTGGAGGAGGAAGTGATTATGCTTCTTTTGTAGCAGTGGGTGCACCAGGTTTTTCATTAGGTGCATTAAACTGGTCTTACTTTAATTATACTTGGCATACAAACAGAGACACGTACGATAAAATCATTTTTGATGATTTAAAGAACAATGCGATGCTTACTGCAATGTTGGTTTATATGGCTTGCGAAGACAACGCGACCTTCCCAAGAGACAAAGTAGACTTAGGTACCAATAAACTTACTGGACAACCTATTCCATGGCCAGCGCAAGTTAAAGCAATGCGAAAAGGGCCTATTGCGCCAACGAATTAACAATGATGATTCAATAGCCGACGCTATATCATAAAAAAAGGACTTACATTCAATTGTAAGTCCTTTTTTTATGCAACAAGTTTTAGTTATTGCATAAACACTTTCTTTAAATAATAGCCATTTGGATCAATGATAGGAGGATATTGGCTGGTTATTTTTAATCCTTCTTTAGTAAGTATTTTCTTTTCTATTTTATTGTTCACCATCATATCAACAGGCAGATCCATCACATAATTGGCTGGCGTAATTTGATATTGTTGGTATCCTATTTCTTTTACATTAAAATCTAAAGTATTGGTTGTTCTTAAATAGAAATCAAAAAATGGTTTTAATGAATACCCAGCTGCATTCGTAAACAATTCCTCTACATCTTTTGAGACAACAAAATTATCATAAGTGTATTGAGGATCGGTAGCTAATTTTTTTAAAGTTGGAAAGAATATTTGATCTCCAATGACATAACGCAGGCTATGCATAAAAAATGCGCCCTTTGTATAAATGTCATTGCCTGCATAGGTTTCGTCTTCGGATAATTCCTCTCCACCTACCATTGGCTTTTTATATTTAATACTCTTTTTAAAAGCAGCCATTTTAGCATGATAGGCTTCTTCCCCTCCTAAATCATAATAGGCAAGTGCTTCGGCATAAGTACCAATGCCTTCCTGTATCCACATATGCGCCCAGTCCTTATTGGTTACTTTGTTAGCCCACCACTCATGTGCGTATTCATGAAACAAGTTATCGGAATAGGCATGGCCTCCGATAGTACGGTATTCAAACTTATTGTTAAAGGTAATCATGGTTTGATGCTCCATCCCTGAATTTGGCACTTCTGCTATGCCAATTTTTTCCTTATACCAAGGGTACTCCCCAAAATATTTTTCTAAAATTCTTGAATCTCTAATTTTAGTTTCAATTAATTTTTTTGCATGCATTGTATCTTCTTCCAACACATAAAATTCAATTGGAACGATATTGCCATTGATGGTGGTATACGTATCTTTTACCACCTTATATTTACCAATATTAAATACCACACAATAATTGCTAATGGTATAATTGGTTTTCCAGAAATAGGTTGCTTTATTATTTTTGATGGTTGTTTTTTGTAATAATCCAGGACCAGCTACAACTAAACCCTTAGGCACGGTGATGTGCATGTCAACCCCTTCATTAGGCTCGTCACTAGGGTGATCCTTGCAGGGGAAATACATTCTGCCCCCTTCTTTTTGAATATTAATTGAAACCCAATCGTTGCCAATGCTGTCTTTGGCCCATGTAAATCCTCCTAACCAAGGTGGCCTCACTGCAACAGGGGGAGCGCCTCCGTAATGTATCGCTACCAATTGCTTACCTACATTAAAACTAGCATTAGAGGTAATAAATATTTTATCATCCTTTTGTTCAAAACGAACTTCCTTTTTATTTACCAATACTTTTGTCACTTTTAATAAGTGCACCAAGTCCAATAAAATAGTATCCGTTTGCTTAGATAAATTGAGGGTGACAATGGTGTTTCCTTGAATCGTTCTTTGCTCAATATTGACATCCAAGTTGATATCGTAGTGTCTAATATCCATAATGGCCTGAAGCGGCTTAAGCTTCCCTCCAGAGGATAAATAACTAAGATCCAGACTGTTTTGCGCGAATAGCACATTTGTCAAAAAAATACAAAACAAAGCAATAATATTTTTCATAGTTGTAATGTTGTTTCTAAATCTAATTCATTTACAGCAACTCGCAAATTCTTACTATATTTAAATACCTATTATTAAGATCATTTATGATAAGAACAATAAAAAAATACGCATTCATAACAGCACTATTGATAGGCACTTGTGGCCTTTTAAATGCTCAAAATACAGGTACTAAATTAGTCTTATTAGGAACGGGCAGCCCCTTTGCGGATCCTACTAAATCTGGTCCTTCTTTGGCGATTGTGGTCAACAATACATCCTATATAGTGGACGCTGGTCCAGGTTTGGTGAGAAGGGCAGCTCAAGCAAAAGAACTTGGATTCCCTTCATTGGAGGCTTCCCAATTAAAAACTTTATTCATTACACATTTACATTCTGATCATACCATTGGCTTGGCCGATATCATTTTAACGCCTGCTGTTTTAGATCGCAACGCACCTATCACTATTTATGGACCTACTGGCATAAAAAAGATGACAGCTGATTTAATGCGTGCCTATAAAGAAGATATAGCCATCAGAATCAATGGCTTGGAAAAAGGAGATGCGATTGCTTATCAAGTGTATACAAATGAAATCAAGGAAGGGCAGATTTACAAGGATAGTAATTTAACTGTTACCGCTTTTAAGGTGCAACATGGCCAATGGGAGAATGCATTTGGATTTGTTTTTCAAACCAAGGATAAAAAAATTGTCATCTCTGGCGATTGCACTTATAGTGAAAACTTAATTAAATATGCAAAGGATTGTGATATTTTAGTACACGAAGTATATTCCGATGCTGGATTAAAAAAACGTACGCAAAGATGGCAGGATTATCATTCCACATTTCATACTTCTACTTTCCAATTAGCGGATATTGCCAATCAAGTAAAGCCAAAACTACTCGTTCTGAATCATCAACTAACTTTTGGCACCACATTGCAAAGCTTGTTGGATGAGGTGCAGTCTAAGTATAAAGGAGTTGTAGTGAATGGGGCGGATTTAGATGTATTTTAATACACTCATTTTCCAAAAAATTTCTTAATTTGAGCGTCAACTACATTCAATTTTAAATAAAAAATTATGTCTATTTTATCCAATTACAGTGATGGCTTTTTTGATGTGAGTGCAGCGCATGGCTTTCTTCCAGTAAAAGCGCCGATGGTCAAATTACCAAGTATGTATGCGGACTTGCAAGCTGTATTGGACAATATGCCTGTTGTATTAAATGAAACTGAGTTTGGGTATTTAAATACGGAAGATGGCATTGTCGCGCCTACTTTAGCGATTCAAAATCATTTGACTGCCGTTGAAAAAGAGGAAGATATTTTTGTTTTACAAGCCTTATTTAGATCCTATAGTTTTTTAGCTTCTGCTTATTTATTAGAGCCTTCTTTCCAACAATTTAGAAAAGACGGGAAGTATGGAAAAGCAAGAAATTTTTTACCTGCAAATATTGCACAGCCTTTTTGTAAAGTAGCTGATAAATTAAATGTATTTGCTTGGCTAGATTATCATTACGCCTATTCATTAGGTAATTACCAAAAGCTAGACGAAGCTGGCGACTTGAATTGGGAAAATATCACCATGTGTAACCGTTTTTCGGGACAACCAGACGAGGTTGGTTTTATTATGTTGCACGTAGATATCAATCGATTTTCTGCCAACCTAGTTGGGACTGTGATGCAGACCATTCAGGCTTTAGATGGTGGAGCAAAATCAGTTGGTGATTTGCTAGAAAAGAACTGGTCCACGATGAAACAAATGAATGAGCGCAGAAAAGAAATGTGGAAGGCTTCTAGATGGCAACGTTACAATGATTTTAGAATTTTTATAATGGGTGTTAAAGGCAATACCGAATTATTTGGCGATGGCGTAGTGTATGAAAATGTATGGGATGAGCCAAAAGCATTTAGAGGACAAACGGGGGCCCAGGATGACATTATCCCAATGCAAGATATTTTTTCTGGGGTCATTTTTTATTATCCTCAAAATGAACTCACAAAATATTTATTGGATCTTAGACTGTACCGTCCAACCTGCGTGCAAGACTTTTTCAAAGACCTTGAAAATTCTATGAAAACCTTGCATCCAAAAGGCTTGATGGGTAAATTGGTTGAAAATAAAGATGTCACGGGGCTTTGTTATTTATTAGGGATTTTAGAAGAAATTTATCATTTTAGAAATGGACATTGGCAGTTTGTTCAAAAATATATTATGGCAAATACCAAATACGCCATGGCGACTGGAGGCACGCCAATTACATCTTGGATTCCAAATCAAATCTTATCTGTCATTCGTCAAATGGAGGATGTGATTGCTGCTATTCATACAATTGGTGTTTCAGATCAAGAAGAGGCCAATTTTATTTTAGAGAACAATTCTAAATTATTGCCTACCAAAAAAGGGTTGATCAATGGACAACTTGAGCTAATTCATAAAAACGACTTTTCTGCAGAAGCAGTATTTGCTTTGAATCAAAAGTTCGGCTATGATGACACTAAGTAATATAATTACTTTTCAAATTCAATAAAATGCTCTGAGGCATATTCGTCGTCGCCTGGTTTTATTCTTTTAACAAAAAAACGTGCACGCTTTCCAAGTTTTACAGAAGTGTATCTTTCTTTGATATCATTCGGGTCATTTAATGGTTGTAAGGAAGGGTACCATAAAATATATCCTGGTTTCTGAAAAACCAATTCAGGTTTTGACCAATCTTGGCTATTGTTTCCAGCACCTAAGTCTTTATGTTTATTAAAGGAGATATAGATTTTATCTCCTTGCCATGACTTTCCTTCCACTTTACCCATCATCATCACCCAACAATTCAAATAAGTATTCCAACTAACCGATGGTCCCCAATGAAATCCACCTGTTGGTGATGAAGCCCCACCGCCACCTTCATTGATTGGAATTTGTAATGATCGAACTGGCACTCCATAACTATCATAAGCAATAGAGAAAGATTTGCCATCCCATCTTTTTGCTTTTCCAACTGGGTTGTCTAAATCTTTCAAAGCGATACGTGCGATACTTATACATTGACCACTCCACTCTTTTTGTACCTTATAAGTTTTTTCATCATACACGCCAGGATAACCATACTCTCCATAAAATAAATATAAATAGTCGCCACTCGCAACTGCAGACGGATCGCCAACACCACCCGCAAAAGTATTTGAAGTATTAAATGGTTTTCGAATCATCCTTGGGTCATAATCCTCAATAAAAATGCCTCTGTTATCCCAGCTTTTACCACCATCTACCGACTTCATCACGCCAATTCTGCAAACAGCTGCAGGACTTTCTGGACCAGTTAAACCCTGCGGCCAACGTATATTTTTATATCCTTCTTTGTTAATATAATCGTATGGCAAAGTGCTAGGATAATTTTCGTTATGATAAATTCCATACAATGTTTTACCACTCATATCTTTTGAATCTTGGTAAACAGTTTCAAACCATACAGCCCCATGCAATCCTTTCTGGCCTATTGGTACGTTGCTTGGCATCTTAGGATTGAAAAACTTACTAGCAGGATTTTTAAAAACAACTTCTGCATTTTCTCCATCTGAATACTTTAAATCTTTCGCGTAACCCCATAATGGGTCTTCGCCATATTTGCCAGGGAAGATTCTAAAGGTATCGCCTATCCAAACTTCTGCCATATTACAATCCACAAAAGAATTGAATGTAATTTTTGGTGCAGAAATTAATCTAAACTTTGGGGTCGTCCCTGTGTTCTCAGTTACATTCAAGTTAGGCGTTGAAAAAAAACCTACAATAAAAGTGAACCATGTGAATAGCATTAAAAATTGCATTTTATTTCAGTTTAAGGTTAATCTATTTGTTAATATGAATTTAAGAAAAAAAAAGAAAATGCACAAACACTAGTTTAAGCACTAGATTCTGCTAATTATATCCCAGCTATGACGTAGAATATCCAATTTAGGGTTTTATTTCATTATCCTGCAGATCCAACTTATATTTGTAAGACTAATATACAGCTATGCTAGATGCAATCATTCCATTAATCTCCTTAATTTCTTTAGAAGTTATTTTAGGAATAGACAATGTCATTTTCATTTCCATTCTATCCGATAAATTACCGGATAGTCAAAGAAATAAATTAAGGTATTGGGGACTAGGTTTAGCCATGGTGATGCGATTGATTTTGTTAACCTTGATTTCTTGGATTTTAAAATTAGATCAAAATTTATTTACCTTATTTGAGATCAAATTTTCAGGTAAAGGATTGATCTTAATTGCAGGAGGTCTTTTTTTAATTTACAAAAGTACAGTGGAGATTTACCACAAAACAGAATTAGCAAATCAAACTGGTGAACCCAAGGTTTCTAAAACCAGTAGCTTTAAAAGACTTTTATTAGAGGTCATTTTATTAGATCTAGTTTTTTCAATTGACTCCATCATTACAGCCATTGGTATGGCACAGGAACTTTGGGTGATGTATACATCTGTGATAGTGGCTGTGGTGATCATGATTTTTGCTTCAAAGCCAATTAGCTTTTTCATTAAAAAACATCCTTCCTTTAAAATATTAGCATTAAGCTTTTTGATGATGATTGGATTGTCATTGATTGCAGAAGGCTTTCATCTGTCAATACCTAAAGGCTATATTTATTTTTCAATGGCATTTGCTTTTGTAGTTGATATCATTCAAATGAAGACGGTAAAGTAAGCATATGCAATCTCCCGTATTTTTAATTACACCTCCTTTTACACAGTTAAATACGCCATATCCCGCAACGGCTTATATCAAAGGGTTTTTAAATACCAAGGGTATTCCAAGTGTACAAGCAGATCTTGGGATTGAAGTCACGTTGGCGATGTTTAATAAAGAAGGGCTTGCGAAATTATTTAAAGCCATCAAATCTAAAGAATGGGAGCTTAGTCCAAACTGTCAACGGATACTCGCACTAGAAAATAATTATATCAACACCATCGATCAGGTGATTTTATTCTTACAGGGTAAGTTAGATACCATTGCACACCTTATATGTTCAAGAACATTTTTGCCAGAAGGGGATGCATTTGATCAAATGGATGATTTAGATTGGGCATTTGGTGCCATGGGCAAACAGGATAAGGCCAAGCATATTGCAACTATGTATTTAGAGGACTTGGGTAATTTAATTAAAGAAACCATTGATCCTCATTTTGGTTTTAGCAGGTACGCAGAAAGTTTGGGTAGATCTGCGAATACATTTGACGAATTGTATGCTGCTTTAAATGCGCCAGTGACTTATTTAGATACGATTTTATTAGAGATCTTAGAACAACATATCCAAAAAGTGCAACCTAAATTGGTTTGTATATCTGTGCCTTTCCCAGGTAATTTATATACTTCTTTAAGGTGTGGACAGTGGATTAAGCAACATCATCCTTCCATTAAAGTAGCGATGGGTGGTGGCTTTGCCAATACCGAATTGCGTTCACTGTCGGATGTTAGAGTGTTTGAATTTTATGATTTTATCACATTAGATGATGGAGAAACGCCAATCGAATTATTGATTGCGCACATTGATGGTAAAATACAAGTACAGGATTTAAAGCGTTGTTTTACTTTATTGAATGGCGTGGTAACTTATATCAATGCGTCCATCCAGTCAGACTATAAACAACATCAGTTAGGAACTCCGGACTATGATGGCTTATGGTTGGATCAATACATTTCTGTGATTGAGTTGGTGAATCCTATGCATAGTTTATGGAGCGATGGAAGATGGAATAAATTAACCATGGCCCATGGATGTTATTGGGGAAAATGTACTTTTTGTGATATTTCATTAGATTATATCAAAACCTATGAACCAGCTACGGCCAGTTTATTAGCAGACAGGATGGAATTGATGATTGCGCAAACAGGCCAAAACGGTTTTCATTTTGTAGACGAAGCTGCGCCACCTGCATTGATGAAAGCATTGGCAATTGAAATCATCAAACGAAAACTAGTAGTAAGTTGGTGGGCCAATGTGCGTTTTGAAAAAAGCTTTACACAGGATCTTTGTATTTTATTAAAAGCTTCTGGATGCATTGCAGTGAGTGGAGGATTAGAAGTGGCATCGGATAGATTACTTGAACTCATTCAAAAAGGTATTACAGTCGCACAGGTTGCGCGCGTAAGCAAACATTTTAATGACGGGGGGATCATGGTACATGCATATTTGATGTATGGTTTCCCAACTCAAACAGTGCAAGAAACAGTGGACGCCTTAGAGATGGTGCGTCAATTATTTGAAACAGGCGTTTTGAAATCTGCCTTCTGGCATTTATTTACCATGACGGCACATAGTCCTGTGGGCTTAGCGCCAGAAAATTATAAAGTCAAAAAAGTTTCAGAAACCATAGGCAGTTTTGCAAACAATGATATTGCACATATTGATCCTTCTGGGGCCAATCATGAAATTTTTGGGTATGGTTTAAAAAAAGCCATCCTCAATTATATGCATGGTGCTTGTTTTGAATTCCCATTGCAAAAATGGTTTGAATTTAAAATTCCTAAAACAAGTATTGCACCAAACTATATTCAAACACAGTTGGATGCGGTAGAGATTGGATCTAATAACTATAAAGCCATTTGGACAGGGTTAATGCCTACTTCAACAATTGTACAACGTGCAAAAAAGGGTAGTAAGTGGGCCGAGATGAACCTGCGTTTTGAAACCAATAAAAATACGATTTCAATTCAAGTGGATCCTGAGAAAGGAAAATGGTTTATGCAATTATTATCAACCATCCATGTGGAAGCGTCTACTGGTATGCCATTGGTGGATATCAAGGCAGATTATTCTGCTGCAGGTTTGGAAGACTTTGATTTGTTTTGGGATAATAAACCAATCAATACATTACATAAAGTTGGGTTGTTAAGAATTTAAATACAAGACTAAGTCCATCCCTGGTTCAAGACTTAATTAGGGAGTCTTATGCATTAGTCAGAAGGTAAAGCCTGATATTCCCTTTTAAATGGCTAAATAAAATATTAATGCTATTTTTGGGTCTAATACAAAGCATATGGGATTCGCAATCAATAAAAAAATAGCCGATAAAAAAACAGCCTCTAGCGCAAAAACCAATGTGCAAGCAGGGGGTAGTTCAAAATTTATCGCAAAGGCAAGCACCAAATCTTCTGGTGCAAGTAAAAAACCAATCAAAACAGGTGGATCAAGAGGTAGTTGATGCATCCGGCTATACAGACTGAATACTATTAAAAAAGTGGATCTCAATGAGATTCACTTTTTTTTATGTCCATTATAAAGGAAACTTATAATTTATTTTAGTATAAATATAAAATAAATTTAATGTATATAAGGTTAACAGGTTGCTTAATATCTATTTTATTTAACAAAATAGCAGGAAACTATGTTCAGTGTTAAGTTTTTGTTAACGAATTTTAGTTTTTTTTCATAACTTGAAGGCTTAAGTAAAACAAAAAGCAAATGAAAAAAATTTTGTACCTGATGCTAGCTATGTTCTTTTCTTTGAACATTGCACTAGCTCAAACTACAACTGTAAATGGAAAGATCACTGATGCCAAAGGTGCACCAGTAGAAGCCGCTACAGTAAAAGAAAAAGGCACAAGCAATGCTACTAAGGCAGATGCGAATGGCGTTTTCTCTCTCACAGTTAAACAAAATGCTGTATTGCAGGTTTCTGCTACAGGTTTTGCAAACTTAGAAGTACTTGCTGCAAAAGCAAGCAGTATTACTTTACAAGAAACAGTAGATAATTTAACCGAAGTTATCGTAACTGCCTTGGGTGTTAAAAGAGAGAAAAAAGCCCTTGGATATGCTGTGCAAGAGGTAAAGGGTGAAAACCTAACTATTGCTAAATCAACTGACGTAAGTACTGCTTTGGCAGGAAAA
>JBILAW010000050.1:0-12160 GCA_044354025.1 Sediminibacterium sp. | reverse complement strand
TTCTTAATACAGCATGCTTGGTTTTTCTGGAAGCCATTCTTTTACGCCACATTCTAAAACTAGAAGGCTTAGAGTTGGCGCGCATGAATTCAATGACTTCTTTTTCACTCAATCCAAATTGAAATTGAATCGCTTCAAAAGGGGTACGGTCCTCCCAGGCCATTTCAATAATGCGGTCTCTATCTTTTTCGACCCATTCAGATCTTAAAATAGGTGCTGCTGGCCTTGGATTGATTAAAGTTTCTTTTCCCATTGTACTATTCATTTACTTTAATGCTTTTAAAAATTGTTCTGCGTTTTTCAAATGTGTAGTTCTTTTTTCTTCAGGCATTTTATCCCATGTGCTTAATAACATTGCCCATCTTGGATTTTTTGCAAATACGACACGCTGCTTGGATAAAAAGCGCCAAAATAAGCCATCCCAAGTTGCTTGCCATTCGCCTTTAGGAAAGTCCCCCATCTTCATTAAATAATTGGATCCACAGATATAAGGCTTCGTAGTGATCATACCACCATCGGCAAACTGAGACATGCCATACACATTGGGCACCATCACCCAGTCATAAGCATCGATATACATTTCCATAAACCATTGGTATACGGCATCTGGGTGTATTTCACATAGTAACATAAAATTACCTAAGACCATTAATCTTTCAATATGATGATTATAGCCTGACGCTAATAATTTTTCAATACTAGTATCTATTGGAACAATTCCGGTAGTGCCATCATAAAAAGATTGAGGCATTTTTTTAGTAAAGCCCCAGAAATTTTTAGTTCTTTGTTGACTACCAATCTTGCGATAAGTCAATTGTACAAATTCTCTCCAGCCAATGATTTGCCTAATTATCCCTTCGATACTATTGATAGGTGCTTTGCCTTTTTGGTAGGCTTTCAATAGTGCATTTAAAAAATCAGTAGGTTGAATTAGGCCCACATTGATTAAGGGACTAAGTACGCTATGAAATAAAGTTTTTTCTGCTACCACCATTGCATCCTCATAAATTCCAAATTGATCCAGCTTTTCAGCAATGAATTGATCCATTGCCTTTTTTGCATCCGCATGTGTAACGGGATAATATACATCTTGATGCCCTGCATTAAAAGGTGCATCAGACTTGCCTGGATTGTTTTTAAAATTGGTTTTTACATATTGCTTTGCTTCTTCTATGTATTCGTTGGAGGTAAAAAAATGAATTGCAGGTATGGGTGTATTTTTTGGAATTTTTTTTCTGTTCTCCGCGTCAAAACTCCATTGCCCACCAACTGGGCTTCCATCTTTTTCAATTAAAATTTTTCTTTGTTTTCTTTGTTCTGTATAAAAACTTGTTTGAAAATAGGTTTTCTTATTGCCAAGTAGCTCAATACTATCTGGTTGATTGTTTAAAAAATTAGGACTAGGCGTATAGATCAATTCGATACCATATTGTTTGCTTGCCTTTTTTAATTGTCGATCTAACATGTAGTCACATGGGTCATGCAATTTTATTTTTTGTACGCCCTTGGACTTAAGCATATTGACTAAGGCAGCAATTCTTGCATTTGGATCCTTCGCACCAATATAATGACAGTGGTACTTTTTTTGTGTAAGTTGTTTGGCATAATATTTCATAGAAGCTCTATGAAACAATAGCTTTTGCTGGTGAAATTGGTATTGAAGAAAAAAGAGGTCAGATTCAATGATATAAAAATCACCGCCTCCAATACCTATTTCGGACTGGTCATAAAGTTGATGTGGAAATACGAGTTGAACCTGCATCCTTTTTAAACATTTTACACTTAAAATTGTTCATTCATTACGACTAATAATACAATTCATGAATTTGACATATGCATCCATTCTAGAGGAGGTGAAGGCATATCAGCCAGGAAAGTACCACGCCACTAGGAATTATACCAATGGTGCAGTGACCAACTGGTCGCCTTATATCTCGAGGGGATTGCTGAGTCCAGTATTGGTGATGGAGCAGCTCAAAACAAAGTTCAACAAACAGGAATGGATGGGTTTTATGCAGCAAATGGCATGGCGTGAATACTTTCAAAGAGTTTGGCAAGAAAAAGGCGATTTCATTTTAAAAGATCTAAAATCCGCCCAGTCTAAAGTTATACTAGCATCTCTACCGCAGCCAATCAATGCAGGCAAAACGGGTATTCAAGCGCTTGACAATGCAATACATCATTTATATGAGCATGGCATGATGCATAATCATGTAAGAATGTATATTTCGATGTTGCATTCAAATATTTTTAAGGCAGCATGGTTGCCTGGGGCCAAATGGATGTATGCAAATTTATTAGACCATGATCCTGCAGCTAACTTTTTAAGTTGGCAATGGGTAGCAGGGACTTTTAGTAGTAAACAATATATCGCCAATCAAGATAATATCAATAAATATACTAATAGTAAACAACGAGGTACTTTTTTAGATAGGGAATACGAAGACTTGCAAACTTCAATTTTTGATCATTTTGATACCATTCAATCAAATCATTCAGGTAATTGGCCGGATCCTCTAGATCAAAAATTTGATATAGATACTACAACAATTTTGCAAAGTATTCAACAGAAAAATCAATCAAAGCTTTTTGATATCAATCAGGTATTACCTAACAAGGCTTTTTGTATTTACAATAGTTTCAATTTGGATCCATTATGGCATGCAGACGAAGAAGTGCATCGTATCTTATTACTAGAGCCCAATCATTTTGAAAAATTTACTGTGACTGAAAAAGTATTACAATTTGTGATTGACTTAGCCACAACCAATATTCCAGGCATTCAAATTTTCATTGGTAATTTTGAATCGCTAATCAAAGCTATTCAAACATATCCAACTAGTACAAAAGAAGAAACTTCTCAATCCGAAAATAAAAAATCTGTACTTTATTTCAAAGAACACCCTACAACCCAGCATTATCAAGGTATACAAGAAGCAAGAGATTGGTTGTTTCCAGAAGTCAATGGGTATTATCCAAGCTTTTTTGGGTATTGGAAAAAATGTGAACGCTATTTAAAATAACAAAAACGCTCCGAAATTTCGGAGCGTTTTTGTTGCTAATTATTTTTTGAATTTATTTAAGTGAATAAATTCAAATGAGCATTTTATTTCTTGCGCTCTACATCTTTATTTAACTCATCAATATCTACAGAACGTTCTGTATTGTCCCCTAATAAATATTTAGAGAAATAATCTGCAGTTCTCCAGAACCAATATTCATTCATATCTCCAAAGCCGTGTCTTTGCGTTGGTAAAATCAACATATCAAAACGCTTGTTGGCTTTAATCAATGCATTCACTACTCTTAAAGTATTAGCAGGGTGCACATTGTTATCAATCTCACCATGAATCAATAATAATTTTCCTTTTAAGTTTTTAGCTAGGTCTTGATTTTTATCAATCATATAGCTAAAACTGGTATCGCTTTTTTCAGAGATATTTTCTTTCACACCATGATGCTTTTCGCTCCACCATCTATTGTATACGCTATTGTCATGGTTACCTGCATTACTAACAGCTACTTTAAAGATATCTGGATAAACCAAGATAGCTGCAGTGCTCATGAATCCACCACCACTATGACCATGAATACCTGCTTTGTTTCTATCAATGAAACTAAATCTATCAGCTAATTGCTCAACTGTTGCTTTTTTATCGGCAAGTCCATAATCTCTTAAATTACCATAGCCATAGTTGTGATACCACTTGCTTCTTGCGTAGTGACCTCCTCTATTGCCAATTGTCACCACCACAAATCCTAGTTGAGCCAATCTGTCAATACGATCCATGCCCTTGCTGAAAGCCTTGTTCACAGATTCTGTTTGTGGACCAGGATAAACGTATTCTATGATTGGATATTTTTTAGTGCTATCAAAATCATAAGGCTTATACATTACGCCATATAAATCCGTGATACCATCATCTGCTTTAATCTTAAATGTTTCAGGAAATTTATAACCTGTTGCCATTAGATTTCTTAAATCAGCTGTCTCCAAATCCATTATTTTTTTACCGTCAGCGCTATGTAAGCTTGATACAGGAGTGGTATTGACTCTAGAAGCGTTATTTACAAAATAAGTATTGTTATCATTTACGCTAAAGCTATGATCAAAATTACCCGAGTTTAATAATTGCAAGCCAGAACCATCTAAATTGATTTTATACAAATGCATGTAGTAAGGGTCTTCTTTACCACCATTCACTGACTCTTTTCCATTCGCAGAAAAATAAACCACTCTTTTAGTTTCATCTACACCAATCACCGCCTCCACATGCCATGCACCTTGTGTAATTTGATTTTTTAAATTTCCTTGTCCATCATATAAATATAAATGTGCCCATCCATCACGCTCACTCCATTCAATTAGTTCAGCACCATTTTTAATTAATTCAGGCTTCTTAATTTCAATAGAGCTATTCAATGATTCAGCCACCACTACTTTGACTTCACCAGTTATAGTATTCACTACACATTGGTCAATCTTTTTTAAATCACGACTTGTTCTAGCAAGGTATAATTGCTCATTGGTTCCTAGCCAAATCATTGGCCTGAATTCATCATCTCTAGCATTTACAGCTGCAGACTTATTCCACATTGCAATGTCTTGATCTTTGTACAGCGATACATTAATTTCTTTATTTGTATAGTTCACCATGTCTACCAACATTAAATGATCTACTGGTGCTTCTTTTTCACCAGGCATCCAGTACTTATAAGTTTCAAGTGTTGGTCTTGGATCTGCAATGCTATTGATCACCCATAAATCTTTTACTTTTCTGTTGTCTACTTTTACAATAGCAAACTGTTTACTATTTTCACTCCAATAACCACCTACAGGTTTTCTTTTGTTTTTATTTTTCTCTGCATCTACATTTGTTTCGCCACCTTCACCATGCCAACCAAAATTTTGGATACCATCTTTTGTAATGGCTGTTTCAACAATCGAACTATCCTCTTCATTCACCAAAGCTTTTTCATAATTGGCTTTGTCCATATAGTATAGATTGTAGTTGCGTCCAAAAACAACTTTAGATTGATCTGGTGCCATATTCGCCCAGCTTGGCTTTCTTTTAGGCTTAGTAAAACCAACTAGTTCATTTAGCTGTGCCGTATTCAAATTATATTCAAAGTAAAATACTTTTTTAATTTTTTCTGCCTTCGCATCTTTTTTTGCACCTGGCTTATCTATTTCAAGGCTACTTTTTACTTCAAACTGAATCCAATTCTCATCCTTAATAAACTTTAAAGAGTCAATCGGAAGATGTTGCGCATCAAATGGATCTTTGATGATTCTTGTTAAGGCTGCAGCAAGTTGATCTTTGTCAAACATGGCCTTCTTTTCATTTTTTACTGGGTCTACAATCATCCATTGTTTTCCTTCACTTGTTTCGTAGGTATACCAAAACTTGTTGGACTGTTTTAACCAATGAGGATCAACAGATAAGGAGAAAATCATCTTATCCAATTTCTTTGGAGAAAATCTTGCGGCTAAATCATAATTGGCTTTTTGTTGACCAAAAATCAAAAGAGGCAAGGCTAGTAATACTAATAAAAGTTGTTTACGCATAGTTGTAATATTAAGTATAGAAAATTAACGCATTTTTTTGAATTATAACCTAATTTGTGATGAATACACTACCATGAAAAAAGCCTTATTTACAAGTTTATTTTTAGCACTATTGAGCTGCATCAATGGGTATGCTCAAACCACCAATCAGTTTAAGCCTGCTGTATTTGCAGATGAAAATAGAAAGGCAAAACTACAAGCAGCAATGCCGCTTGTGGAAGATTTATATAAAGAATATGCAACAAAACACCATTTCCCGGCTTATGCTTTTGCCATTGTATTAGACGGAGAATTGTTATTTAAAAAGGCAGCTGGATGGGCGAATATTGAAGATAAAATTCCGGCAAATGACCAGACCATGTTCCGTATTGCCTCTATGTCCAAGAGTTTTACCACCATGGCGATTCTGCAATTAAGAGACGCTGGAAAATTAAAACTAGACGATCCTATTGATCAATATATTCCTGCTATGAAGGGCCAAGTTTTGACCAAGGATGGCGCGCCTATCACCATCCGTCATTTGATGTCCCACCAGGCTGGCTTCCCCGAAGACAATCCTTGGGGAGACAGACAATTGGATGATTCTGAGGCAGATCTGATTGCCTTGATAGAAAAAGGACTTTCGTTTTCAAATACCACGGGGACCTATTATGAGTATAGCAATCTTGGTTTTGCGATGTTGGGTTATATTATACATCAGGTATCTGGGTTGACTTACGATGCCTACATTAAACAATCCATTTTGGATCCTTTAGGCATGCAGCATACCACTTATGAATACAGGACTATCTCCAAAGAAAATTTAGCGAAGGGCTATCGCACCATTAAGGGCAATTGGGTGAATGTGCCATTATTAAAAGACGGTATTTATGGTGCCATGGGCGGGATGATTACTTCTATAGATGATTTTGCAAAATATGTTGCCCTGCATCAAGCTGCATGGCCTGAGCGCAACGAAGCTGAAAACAAAGTGATTAAAAGAAGCACCGTGAGAGAAATGCATCAACCTTACACTTTCATTGGACTAAATCCAAACTATCAATTTCCATCTGGAAAAAAATTAGCAACTACTACAAGTTATAGCTATGGATTAAATTGGATGCATGATGCCGAAGGAAAAACAAGTATTGGACATAGTGGAGGCCTTCCAGGTTTTGGTAGCAATTGGCGTTTTTTACCGGACTATGGATTGGGTGTCATCTTTTTTGCCAACCATACCTACGCACCAACTTCCACAATGAACTTGATTGTTCTAGATACCTTAGTTAAAATCGCAAAGCTTCAACCAAGAATCGTTACTGTATCTCCAATACTTGAACAACGCCAAAAAGAGTTGCTACAAATTATCCCTAGCTGGGACAAGATTCCAGCCATTTTTGCTGAAAACTTTTTTGACGACTATTTAATGGATGAATTAAAGTCAGAAGCCAGACAACTATTTGAACAAGCAGGCGCTATTAATTCTGTTGGAAAAATGATTGCAGAGAATCAATTAAGGGGTTATTGTATATTGGAAGGCGCTAGACAAAGTTTAAAATTAAGTTTTACTTTAAGTCCAGAAAATCCTGCTCTGATTCAAGAATACCATCTAGAACTTGTAAAATAAAAAAGCGCAATAGCCCCCCGGCTATTGCGCTTTAATCAGTAACAAATGTAATTTTTACATTGGTCGCTTTCTGCGCATCATTTCGTTGCGCATTCTATTTAAAAGTTCTCTGTCTACTTTCAAAGCCAGATTCACTCTTTCTTCTGTTTTTAAAATTGGCATCAAGTCTTTCTTAAACTTCTTTCTGATTACTAGCATTGCTTCCTGAAATGCGATCTCGTCTTCTTTTGCTGTTTGCATTAAATTACGACTTGCATCTTTTTGTTCATTGTACAGTGGCCAAAATTTTTCTGCTTCTGCAGGAGTTAGGTCTAATTTCTTTGTGATGAATTGAATACTAAATAATTCAAGTTTTTCTCTTTGTTGTTTTGTCATTGGTCTTGGTGGCGGCGGCGGTGGCATCTCCATACCTTGTCTATCGCGCATAGGCGGTCTGTTTTGACCATTCATTGGTCGCTCTTGTGCTTGACCAACAAAAACAGTTACAATAAAACTAAAGAGGCATAGTATTTTTTTCATAAAATGGTTATTTGAAATTTAGACGAATTAATTATCGAATAGTTTAAAATAATTTGGAAATTATTTTTTTAATCTTTTTTAATTTTTAGTAAATACTAAATTAGTGCCTACAGCTTCAATGGCGCTATTCCATTCTACTTCGGCTACAAGTTCATTGTTGTTTACGTAAGCTTCAATCAATTCATCAGGTAAAGTTTCAATTTCAATCATTGCTATAGGAGCTGTTGTATTTTCTGTCTTATTAAAAAATAAGTATCCAGTTGCAACTGCAAAAAGTAAACTTGCAGCCACTAAGTATTTTTTTTGATTTAAAAACAGGTTAACAATACGCGCTTTTTGTGGCGCTTGCTTTTCTGCTTTAATTTTTTGCATTAAATCCAATTCAAATTGATCAAAATACCCTGCAGGCAACTGCTTGGTATTTGCCTCAAAGCTTTTAAGGGCTTCTTCTAATGCTTTTGAAATTGATTCGTTTTCCATATCGTTCATTAGACCCATTGTTTGGTCAAAGGTTTAAGCTTGTTGGAGCAATTCAGTCATTTTTTTGACAGCCTGGTGATAATTAGCCTTCGCCCCACCAACGGTCGTACCAGTAATAGAGGCTATTTTTTCGTAGTCAAAGGCCTCGTAATACCTTAGCATAAATACAAATCGTTGTTTTTCAGGCAATTCGGCAATCGCACGTTCTAATTTAATCTGAATGGTAGTCTCTTTTAATCCATTGTGACCTGAAGGATGATCAAAAGCATGATCTATTTCATTTTGTGTACTATGCGTTTTCAAACGTTTTTTCTGGGCTATAAAATTCAGGGTCTCATTATATGCTACCCTAAAAAGCCAAGTGCTAAAGGCACTCTCTTGCTTAAATCCATCCAACTTGTTCCAAACTTTGATCCAAACAGCTTGTGCAATATCATCTGCATCTGCATGCTCAAGCACCATTTTCTTAATTTGAAAAAATACAGTTTCGCGATGCCTCTTTAATAGTTGCGTAAATGCATCCTCTTTTGCGTCGCCGTTTTGAAATTGTATGATGAGTGCTTGGTCTGTCATGCGTGTTCAAGTTAGACCAAAAAAAATTCAAAAAGTTTAAAATGATTTGACTTTACATTTTAATGATGGTTTTAACATATTGATGAATTCCATTTTGAATTCTAATGTAATACACACCTGGCTTTAAATCACTACCAATCAAAGTGACGCTATTCATACCAGCATAACTATAAGTGGCATCTACTAATACTCTAATGACCGTTCCAGAAGTATCAAGTAATTGCACTAAAGTATGTCCTCCCTCGGTTTTAAATTCTATCCTAGATAGATTTGAAAAAGGATTTGGATAGGACACAATCATTGCATTTTTTTCAAATACAGGATTTTTCATTTCTACTGCACAAGCACTTGCATTGATTAAGTTTAAAGTTGGAAACTGCTTGAGCATGATTTCTTGATTATCGGCATCCTTCACACAGAACCAATTTTTTAAAATCGAATTATATATTGTTCTAAAATCATATTGATAAGGTACATTATCACCCACTGTTGCGTTTGCCGGTATCGTTGGATTTTCACCAAATACCCCACCTCTTACATTTTTACCAAATAAAAACAATGGAGCAGCAGCACCATGATCTGTTCCACCACTCGCATTTGATTTAATCCTTCTTCCAAATTCCGAATAGGTCATGCCTATTACTCTATCTTCAATCTCTTGATTTTTGATATCATTCTGAAAAGCACCAATCGCTTCAGAGACTGCTCCTAATAAATTAGCATGTGTACCAGTGGATGTATCTGTTGCGACAGTTTGTGCAGCATGCGTATCAAATCCACCATAATTCACCAAGTATATTTTTGTTTTCAATCCTCCTTTAATCAATCTAGAAACAATTTTTAATTGATTGGCAAGACTTGTGTTGGGGTAAGTGACTTGTTGCTTCACAGCGTCAGATGCCGCTTTAATGCGTGTAGCATATTTATTGGTCTGCTTTGAAATTCTTCTGATAAAACTTAATTCATATCCCGCATTGGTATTGGGAACGGCTTGTTCACTCGAATCAAATAAATTATAAAATGCACTAGGATCAGAAATACTCATACCCATATTCACAATTGGGCCCTGACAAGTGAGTGAAGTAATTGAGCCAATTTGAATGGCTAATGGATCTGTATCAACCTCATTTGGGTAATTGTCTGGAAAGCCTGGGTAATTATTATCTAAAAAACGCCCAACCCATCCAGTGTTTAAATATTGGGTGCTATCAGAACCACTCATCCAAATATCAGTCGCCCTAAAATGCGAAAAATTTGGCTGAGGATAGCCCACTGCTTGAACAACATCAAGCTGTCCATCATTGAATAATCTTTGCATGGCTGTCATGGAAGGATGCAATCCGGTTCCATTAAATCCATTTAAGCCTAGTATCTTTTTTTCGGGGATGGCGATATTGGTTCTTGCATTATAGTATTGTCCGTATTGATTGATTGGGAGCACGGTATTAAGTCCATCATTCCCTCCATTCAATTGAATAATGACTAACACTCTGTCATTGTTTACATTCGCTAATACATCTGGTTCAACCATGCTGTGGTTGTTTAACACATGTATTGGATTACCGCTAATGACTGTAGGCGTTAATACTGCAAGACTATTGCGTAAAAATGTGCTTCTTTTCATTTAACTTAATTGATAGTCTGGCAGGTTCATAATATACTTTACAAGTGCTTTCAATCGGGTATTCACCAGATTAAAGTTAACTGTGCTTGGATTAGACTGATAGGTATTCCAAGCTTCTGTCCAATAGTAATCAGCAGTTTGCCCACTTAATAAAATTTGTCTTTTTAAATTGTCTTTGATCGTTTGACCTATTTCTGTTGAAATTAAAAGATCAAATAAATCCTGTATCAATTGATTCGGATTGGATGGACTGCTGGAAATAGATTTTGCAAAAGGGATCAAATCTATAATGACCCTTTTACCATTTCTGGTATAACCGGTCTCAATCATCAAGTCGGTAAATTTATTTCGCTTTGGTAGTGTATCGGCATTGATCCACAATTCACCGTATTCTGGTGATTGATAATATGCAGGCCATCCCGCTACATTAGGCGGATCTGCAAGGTTTTGTCCAAAATTAGTTAATTGACCAACCATATTATTGAAATGCATGTAGGCATCTGCATAATCTGTAATTGCATTTGGAAAAACGATATTGGTTTTACGCAAAGTGCCCACGACATGGTCAATTGGACTTTTGATTTGACATCCAATGTACAAGGGGTCATAAAAATGTGCACTATTAAAAAGCGCAGTCAATACTGGCTTAATTTCAAAATTGTTGTTTTTAAAAATCGTAGCGAGTGGCGTAATGATATTTTTTTCAACGGTCTCATCGATATAATAAAAGACAAACCATCTGTAAATTCTTCTGCAGATATATTTTGCCGTGTCTTCTTTTGCAAATAGCATGTCAATTAATTCATCTGTTTCGCCAGCCCCTGCAGCCCCCGACTTTCCAGTAATCACTTTATTATTATAGTAGCTAGAAAATTGCTTACTTCCTGTATCATGTCTTGTTGCATCAAAATAACTATTGAAGCTTGCATTGATACGCCATCCAGTTAATACTCTTGCTGCTGCTTTCACATCTGATTCTGTAAATTGAACTGCATTGTCCTTGCCAACAGTATACAATTCTTGTAATTCTCTTCCATAGTTTTCGTCTGGCGCAGTTGCGGAATTCAAAAAACCATTCAAGTACCTCAACATACCAGGATCAATGGTGACCGCTTTGACCATCGTTTTGTAATTCCCAAGGGCATTTTTTCTTAAAGTATCATGGTGTTGATATACATAATTGGCAAATGAAATGGTATCCGCTTCTGTGCCAAAATGATTGCCCCAAAACAAGGTCATTTTTTCTCTAATACTTATATCTTGATGAATCATCACCCCAGTAAGCCATTTTTTATAGCTATTCCTTCTTAGGCCGTTGATGGTGCCGTCATTGGTTGGTTGGTTGACCCAAGTAGTTCCTGGAGCAACAGTTGGATCAATGACGGTGGCTGTATTGTATTCATTGAGGGGAGGACTAGGAATAGGAGCAGTTGGATTGACCAATTCAGCTACCGAAGCAGTTAGTCCCTTTGCTAAAAATTGTTGAATTTCTGCATGCTTAGCGCCAAAAAGCACTCTATTTAATAAATGAGTCGTAGTTTGCTTAGTCCAAGGACCCTTGTAGACTTCAAGTCCTAGACTGCTAGAAATTGGGCTTAGCGGCATGCAAGTGATTTGTTAGCAATTTAGACAATTATCAAATTCAAAAGTTTAAAACGCTTATTTTTCATTCCGGCTGTCATCATTTTTTTCATTTGCATTCAAAATGAAATTATCTTTAAAGCAATTCTAAAATAGTTAATATGAAAATGATTAAATTAATATGTATCGCATTGTTAATCCCATGTTT
>JBILAW010000148.1:0-3532 GCA_044354025.1 Sediminibacterium sp. | reverse complement strand
CCATTGCTGGACCAAAAATTTTAGAACATATGGTGGACACTGTCTTGCAATTTGAAGGAGACCGTCATTATGCTTATAGAATGTTGCGTACTTTAAAAAATAGATTTGGAAGCACCAGTGAATTAGGCATTTACGAGATGACTGGAACAGGTATGAAAGTCGTAACGAACCCTTCTGCATTTTTAATTGCACAAAGAAACGATTCCTTAAGTGGAAGTACCATTGCAGCAGCGATGGAAGGGATGCGTCCGTTGTTGATAGAAGTGCAAGCATTGGTGACTCAAAGTGTGTATGGCACACCACAAAGAACGGTCACTGGATTTGATTTAAGAAGATTGCAATTATTATTAGCGGTGCTTGAAAAGCGCGGTGGGTTTGCTTTTGGGATGAAAGATGTTTTTGTAAATATCGCAGGTGGACTTAAAATAGAAGACCCTTCCTTAGACCTTGCGGTGATACTTTCATTGCTATCTTCCTACGAAGACATCCCATTGCCACAAGGCATTTGCTTTGCTGGAGAAGTAGGATTGAATGGTGAAATTCGCGCTGTGAATAGAATACAACAACGCATAGCAGAAGCAGAAAAATTAGGTTTTGAAAAAATTATTATTTCTGGCTTCAATACAAAAGGCATTGATACAAAAAAACATAGCATTGAAATTATTCCTGTGGAAAGAGTCGACGAAGCCTATCGCTTATTTTTCTAATCTTGAAAATTTTTAACGGTATACGAAACTACCTGAATGCTTTTTTGCATTTGTTGTATCCACAAATTTGTTTTGGTTGTGGTACAGATCAAGTTGAAAAAAATATGCCCTTATGCAATCAATGCATTCTTAATTTACCCTGCACTGATTTTTTTAGCATCAACGAAAATCCGGTTGAAAAAATTTTTTGGGGCCGAGTACCTGTTCAATCTGCTGGTGCTTTATTGTTTTTTACAAAAGACAGTTTAGTTCAAACACTGATGACGCAATTAAAATACCATCACAATAAAAAAGTGGGCATTTTATTTGGGCAGTTAATGGGCCAAGCCATTGCAGCTGAAAAAAAATTTGAGCAAATTGATTTAATGATTCCCATACCAATTTTAGCTTCCAAAATGAATAGTAGGGGCTACAATCAAAGTCAAGTCATTGCAATGGGCATCCAGCAGGTTTGGAATAGGCCCATTATGCAGGATGTATTAATCAAAAAAAACTGGACCAATTCACAAACCAAGAAAGATAGAAAAGCTAGGCTACAGCAAGTTCCAGACCTATTTGTTTTAAATCATCCAAGCAGTATTGAGGGAAAAAATATACTACTGGTGGACGATGTGCTTACAACGGGAGCCACTTTAGAAGCGGCCATTGAAACCCTGATGGCTGGATCGCCTGCTTCCGTTTCGATTGCCGTGGCAGCTTATACCCTCTAGTAAAATGTCCAGTCAATACTATAATTGTCTTTTTAGTCAATCATATCGTCAACTTTTTGATTGATTTCTTGTTATATTTAATACCTCAAACATTCAAAATTTTATTATGAAAATTATATTTAGTTTCTTATTTATTGCTTGCAGCTTTTTTACAAACGCTCAAAGCATCCATAGTTTTAAAGTTAAAAGCATTGACGGCAGTCAGATTGATTTGTCAAAATATAAAGGCAAAAAAATTATGGTAGTCAACACCGCAAGTCAATGTGGTTATACGCCTCAATATGCCTCTTTGCAAAAAGTATATAGTCAATACAAAGACAAATTAGTGATCATTGGTTTTCCTTGCAATCAATTTGGTGGACAAGAACCAGGCACGAATGCTGAAATCGTGGAATTCTGTGAAAAAAATTATGGTGTTACTTTCCCGCTAGCAGATAAGGTAGACGTGAAGGGTACCGATCAATCTTCGATCTATCAATGGTTGACTCAAAAATCAAAAAATGGCGTTTTAGATGCGACCATTGGTTGGAATTTCAACAAATTTTTATTGGATGAAAATGGAAAAATGTTGGCTTATTTTCCGAGCAATGTAAAACCAGATAGCGACGCAATTTTGACTTACTTAAATAAGTAGCTTACCCTAGGAAGTCCTATCTTCGCTGCATGTTATTGCGCGATATTATTGGTCAAGAAAAATTAAAGCATCAGTTAGTAGAGATGGTTCAACACCAAAGATTGAGCCATGCCCTATTGTTTGTGGGACCAGAGGGATCTGGTGCATTGCCTTTAGCCATTGCATTTGCTCAATATTTAGTCAGCTCTCCTGCAACAACCAACCAAGTCTTGGACATGTTTGCAGACCCTGATGCACTTGCAAAACAAGTCCATACTTTCAACGAGCCAGATGCGATTGCAGACTTGCCTGCTTATCAGCGCGCGAATCAATTGATGCACCCCGATCTACACTTTTCTTTTCCAACTATTACAGAAAAACCTGGTCAAAAAAATATCAGTGCTAATTTTATAGAGCAGTGGAGGGAATTTGTTCAAGGCTATCCCTATGGAAATGTATTTGACTGGTTACAATTCATCAAAGCAGAAAATAAACAAGGCAATATTAGTGCGGACGAATGTGCTGAAATCATTAAAAAATTAAGTTTCAAAAGTTTTGAAAGTCCTTTCAAAGTGCTCGTGATGTGGATGCCAGAATATCTAGGCAAGGAAGGGAATAAATTATTAAAACTAATTGAAGAACCGCCAGCTGATACCATCTTTTTATTGGTGGCCAATTCCGAGGAACAGATTCTTCCAACCATCATTAGTCGATGCCAGTTTATTAGAGTGCCGAGATTAACTAATGCAGATATTGCAGTTGCTTTGGAGCAAAGAGCGAAACTAAGTCCTGAAAAAGCACAACTCATTGCAGCCATGTCGGATGGCAATTACAGAGAGGCACTGCATTTAGTACAACATAGTGATAGCGATTTTTTAGATCAAATAAGGGACTGGCTCAATGCCATCCTTAAAAATGGCCCATTGTCCCAAATGAAATGGGTAGACGAAGTGAGTAAATTGGGCAGGGAGCAGCAAAAACAGTTCCTAAAATATTTTAACCACTTGCTTGAGCAAAGCATCCGCATCAAAGTTTTGGGTGCAGACCTGCCTTTAGACCCAGATTTAAAGGATTTTGCCCTCAGAATCAATAAAATTGCTGGAGTCGGTCAATTAGAGGCCATTATACAAGAATTGGACAAAGCAGTCTATTATATAGAGCGAAATGCCAATGCCAAGATGTTATTTATGGCAATGGGCATCAAGTTCTATCATATCATTCGGAACAAAACCTTAATTTTGACATAGACGCCAATCTAAGGAACAGGGATTTGAAGGGAGTGGGTGTCGGGTATTTCAATTAATAACAGTTAGAATTTGAATATATGGGATGTGGATCATGCGGCACGGGTACGCCCAATGGCTGCAAAAGTAATGGAGGCTGTAGTACAGGTGGATGTAATAGACTAAATGTACATGACTGGTTAAGAGACTTGCCTGTGGATGACACAGCGAGTCAATGTAGGGTAGTAGAAGTAAGCTTCAAACAAGGAAGCCGAAAAG
>JBILAW010000049.1:0-12483 GCA_044354025.1 Sediminibacterium sp. | reverse complement strand
TAATTTGTCTTTACCAATTATCTTTTACTTGGTTCGTTAGAACACATGAAAAAGCAATGGATGCTAAAGCAACCGCTTGGGTCAACAAACTACCCAAAGCAGAACAGGTTTATCCAAGTGATAAAGACCAACAATTTTTATACAACGACAGCGTAGCTGATGCTAAAAAAGTATACTACAAGCGTTTATTAGACAGTACAAAAGAAACTAAGCTATTCTTTGGCTTAACAACTTATGCTGCTGCTAAAGAAAGGGAATTGATGTTAGGTCTTGATTTACAAGGTGGTATGAGCGTTACCATGGAAGTTGGATTGGATGACTTAATCAAATCTTTGGCCAACTATTCTAAAGAACCCGCTTTCAACACTGCATTATCCAACGCAGTAAGCAAAAAAGCAAACAGCAATGCTGATTTGATCACTTTGTTTACTTCAGAATATAAAACTTTAAACCCAACAGGGAATTTAGCCCCTTTATTTGCTACAAGAAGCAATGGTAAATTAAAGTTTGATGCCTCTGACGCAACTGTGACTACTTATCTACAAGAACAGTCTATCCAAGCCTTTAACAATACCTACAGAATTTTAAATACTCGTATTGACCGATTTGGATTAGCGTCTCCATCCATTAACCCAGATCCTGCCAAAGGGATTATCAATATTGAATTAGCAGGTATTTCAGATAAAGAGCGTGTACGTTCTTATTTACAATCTACGGCTAACTTGCAATTTTTTGAAGTGTACACTTTCGAGAACAAGGATTTCCAAAATGCAATTTTAGCTGCTGATAAAGCAATTGAATTGAGCAATGCAGGTATCGTTGATTCATCTGTTGTTGCAAAAATAGACACGGCTAAAACAAATGCGGCTAAAAACCCATTGTTAAAAATCGTTCAGTTCACACAACCTTATCAAGCAAAAAATGGTCAGTACGTTTTCCCTGCTGAGATTGGTTATACTTTGAAAAAAGATTCTGCAGTATTGAATGCTTATTTAGCATTACCAGAAGTGAAATCAAAGTTCCCATCGAACTTGGTATTCATGTATGGCAAGCCTGATGAATCAGATCCTAAAGCAAAAGACGTGTTAGCTTTATACGCTATCAAAACTTTGGAAAATGGATTAGCAGAATTAGAAGGCGACCATGTTGCGAATGCAGCACAGGATTTTGATGAGCGCGGAAAAGTAGCCATCAAAATGAATATGGATAAAATTGGTACTAGCATTTGGGCAAAGATGACCACAAAGAATGTAGGTAAACCAATTGCGATTGTCTTAGATAATATTGTTTACTCTGCACCAAATGTGAATGACGCCATTACAACTGGTAATTCTTCTATCTCTGGAAACTACTCATTAAAAACGGCGCAAGATTTAGCACAAATTTTAGAGAGTGGTAAATTACCTGCTCCAGCTAAAATTGTGGCAGAACAACAAGTTGGTCCAACATTAGGAGCCGCATCTATTCAAGGTGGCGCCATGGCATTTGGTGTTTCATTCTTGGTGATTTTTGCTTTGATGTTACTTTACTTTAACACAGGTGGATGGGTTGCGAATATCGCTTTGATTTTAAACTTATTATTCACGATTGGTGTATTAAGTGCATTAGGATTCACATTAACTGCACCTGGTATTGCCGGTTTGGTATTGACCATTGGTATGGCCGTGGATACAAACGTAATTATATTTGAAAGAATCAAAGAGGAATTAACAAAAGGAAAGAGCTATCAATTGGCTGTAGCAGATGGATATAAGCGTTCTATGTCTCCAGTATTGGATGCACACGTTACTACGCTTTTAACCGCAATCATCTTAGCATATTTTGGTTTAGGTCCTGTATTAGGATTTGCTACTACACAGATCATTGGTATCTTATTGTCTTTATTCTGTGGTATCCTAGTTTCTAGATTGATCACTGATATTTACACAAGTAAAAATAGACATTTCCAATATTTCACAGCTATTTCAAGAGGCGTATTTAAGAATGCAAACTTCAAATTCATCGAATTCAGAAAGTATGCTTACATTTTATCAGTAGTTGTATTGATTGGTGGTATTGCTTCTTTCTTCAATGGTTTTGACGAAGGTGTTGAATTTGCTGGTGGACGTAGCTTCACTGTGAAGTTTGATAAGACTGTGAATATTGAAGAAGTAAGAAACGATTTGAAAGCAGTATTTGGTGAAGCACCTATCATTAAAACGGTAGATACTAAAAACCAAATCAATATCACGACTTCTTATAAAATCAAAGATCAAGGTAATAATGTAGATCAAGAAGTGGAGTCCTTATTATTTAAAGGTTTATCTAAGCAATTACCTGCTGGAACAACTTATAAAGAATTTGACGAGCAGTATAAGCAACAACAACAAAAAGTTTTGCCTTCTATCTCTGATGATTTAAAAGCAGGTGCAACTAAAGCAACCCTATTTGCTTTGATTGCAATTTGTTTATACATCTTTATTCGTTTCCGTGATTGGAGATATTCTTTAGGTACCATCTTCTCATTATTACACGATGTATTTGTGACCTTGATTGTATTTAGTTTCTTAAGAGAAGTGGTTCCATTCCCATTAGAGATCGACCAGCACTTTATTGCTGCGATTCTTACGGTTATTGGATTCTCTATGAATGATACAGTAATTGTTTATGACCGTATCCGTGAGGACAGTCATTTAATGAAAGGTGTAGACAATGCAACCATCATTAATAAAGCAATCAACCAAACATTATCAAGAACAGTGATGACATCATTAACGGTATTCTTAACCATCTTAATCTTATTCATCTTTGGTGGTGAAGTAACAAGAGGTTTTGCATTCGCCATGTTGATTGGTGTAGTCACAGGTACTTACTCTTCTATCTTTGTTGCGGCTCCTGTCTTAGTAGATTTTGCTAAGAACAAGCCATTGGGTTCAGAACCAAAAGCAAAAAAACAAACTGCTAGCAATGCATAGCCAAGTTTGATTGAATATTAAAAAAGCCCCTCGAATTTCGAGGGGCTTTTTTTGTGCTATTCTTTATGTTTTCTAAAATTTAAACTGCGAATGATGTTCCGCATCCACAAGTACTCGACGCATTCGGATTGGTAAATGTAAATCCACGGCTATTCAATCCTCCCTGCCAATCTATCTGCATGCCATATAAATAAATCTGATGCGATGTTTCTATGCAACAAGGGATACCCTCAATTGAAAATAAAAGGTCTTTATCGGTGGTGACATCAAAACCTAATACATAGGTCATCCCACTGCATCCACCACCTTTTACACCCACTCTTAACCTTTGTTGTTGGTCAAAATCAGGCGCATGCATTAAACGCTCAATTTCTTGAATTGCACCTGCAGTAAAACTGACTGGTGTTGCAGCTGTATCGGTTATTGTAGACATAAATAATTAATTTAAGGTATTGTGTAACTCGAAAAATTCAAACTACATAATTTATACAAAATTAACACTTATAAGGGGATTGTATGGATCCATATTTATCGAAAAAGGAAAATTATTGCGCTTAAAAACAAGCAAATATTCGTAATTTGTACTATGGAATCAAACAAGAAGCATACGGACAGTGGGATAGAGATCCAACAGGTCTATACCCCATCGGATCTTCCAGATGCAGCAAAAGCAATTCCGGATCCAGGCACCTACCCTTATATTAGAGGGGTTCAAAAGGATATGTACCGTGGAAAATTATGGACGATGCGTCAGTATGCCGGTTTTTCCACTGCGCAGGAAAGCAACCAACGCTATCACTATTTATTATCGCAAGGGGTTATGGGCCTAAGTGTTGCTTTCGACTTACCAACTCAAATTGGTTATGATGCAGACCATACTTTGGCAGATGGAGAAGTTGGCAAAGTGGGTGTTTCTATTTGTTCTATAGATGATATGGAAGTTTTATTTGATGGTATTCCCTTAGATAAAATTAGTACTTCCATGACCATCAACGCCACTTCATTTATTTTGTTAGCACTTTATGTGGCGGTCGCAAAAAAAAGAGGGATCGATCTAAAACAACTTTCAGGAACCATCCAAAATGATATCTTAAAAGAATACGCAGCAAGAGGCACTTATATCTATCCGCCAAGACATTCCATGCGTATCATTACAGATATTTTTGAATGGTGCAGTTCCAACTTACCAAAATGGAATAGTATTTCTATTTCTGGATACCATATTCGTGAAGCAGGAAGTACTGCTGTACAGGAAATTGCATTTACCTTAAGCAATGGTAAAGCCTACGTGGAAGCTGCTTTAGCAAAAGGATTAGATATCAATGTGTTTGGAAAAAGACTATCTTTTTTCTTTAACGCGCACAATAACTTATTTGAAGAAGTCGCTAAGTTTAGAGCAGCTAGAACCATCTGGGCAAAGATGATGAAGGACTTAGGCGCCACGGATGAAAAAGCAATGATGTTACGTTTTCACACACAAACAGGTGGGGCTACTCTAACAGCGCAGCAACCTCTTAACAATATTACAAGAGTCACCATTCAAACCATTGCAGCTGTCATGGGTGGTACTCAGAGTTTGCATACTAATGGATTTGACGAAGCATTAGGCTTACCTACGGAACAAGCAGCAACGATTGCATTAAGAACACAACAAATTGTGGCGTTTGAGAGTGGTATTCCTGAAACCGCAGACCCATTAGCAGGAAGTTATTTTGTAGAAAATTTAACTGCAGAAGTCGAAACCAAAGCACTTGAATTGATTCAGCAAATTGATGCAATGGGTGGATCGGTTGCTGCCATTGAATCTGGATGGATGCAGCAAAAGATTAGTGATAGTGCCTACAAGTACCAAAAAGATATTGAATCAAAAGATAAGATCATTGTAGGTGTCAATGAATTTATTTCAGATGAAAATAACAAGATCCCTGTTTTCAAAATTGACGCGCGCATTCAGCAAGCTCAAATTGAGAAAATAAAAGCATTAAAAGCGCATCGTGATAATGTGCTTGCAGTCAACTGCTTGGCAGCAATTACGGCCGCAGTCAACGCTGGACAAAATATCATGCCACCAGTGATTGCTGCTGTAGAAGCGAATTGCACATTGGGCGAAATTTCAGACGTTCTTAGAAATATCTTTGGAGAATATCAAGCTTAAAAAAATAATAACTTAATGATTGCCCTTTATATATTTTTTAATAAAATCTTCTCATCATTCTATTTATATTTATCATCTAACTTATATCATCAAACCTTAACAAATGCGTAAACTTTTATTCGCAATGAGCTTATTGATTGCAGGCAATGCAATAGCACAAGAACTTCCTAAAAATTATGCCCAACTACTAGAAAAAGTAGAGCCTGAGTTAATTCAATGGAGAAGACATTTTCACCAAAATCCAGAATTATCCAATAGAGAATTTAATACTGGAAAATACATAGCTGATTTCTTAAAAACATTACCTGGTGTTGAAGTACGCTACCCTGTTGCTAAAACGGGCGTTGTAGCAGTATTAAAAGGTGGTAAGCCAGGTGCAGTCATTGCATTAAGAGCAGACATAGATGCATTGCCAGTGTATGAAAGAAACAGTCTACCCTTTGCATCTAAAGTAACAACAGAATATAATGGTAATAAAGTACCTGTGATGCACGCTTGCGGTCATGACTCACATACTTCTATCTTAATGGCAACTGCTAAAGTATTACATGCCATGCAGAAAGACCTTCCTGGTACTGTTGTATTCTTATTTCAACCAGCCGAAGAAGGTGCTCCAGGAACAGAAGAAGGTGGTGCTCCATTAATGATAAAAGAAGGTGCATTAGACAATCCAAAAGTAGATGCAGTATTTGGTATCCATATTAGTTCAGAGACTCCAGTGGGTACTTTAAAATACAAATCAGGTGCATTCATGGCATCTTCAGATTGGTTTACGATTAAAGTGAACGGTAGAGGTAGTCATGGTTCACAACCTTGGGGTGGCGTAGATCCAATTGCAGCTTCTGCGCAAATTGTGGAAGGCTTACAACATATCGTTTCTAGACAAATGAATTTAACAACTGCCCCTGTAGTGATTACTGTGGGTACCATCAACAGTGGTGTACGTTCTAATATCATTCCAGAAACTGCAGAAATGACTGGTACCATTAGAACACTCGATAGTAAAATGCAAAAAGATGTGCATGAGCGCATCAAACATACTGTAAAAACAATTGCAGCAAGTTCTGGTGCAACTGCGGATGTAACAATAGACACAAAAACTTTAGTGACTTTCAATGATCCTAACTTGGTGAAGAAAACATTACCTGCATTAATTAAAGCAGCTGGTGCAGACAATGTATCAGAATCTACTTGGGTAACTGGAGCAGAAGATTTTTCTTTCTTTGGAGAAAAAGCACCAAGCTTCTTTTTTAATTTAGGTGCATTGCCAAAGGGAACTGATCCAAGTAAAGCAGGCCCGCATCATACACCAGATTTTTATTTAGATGAGTCTGGATTTATTGTGGGTGTGAAAGCATTTTGTCAATTGGTTTTTGATCATTCAAAAACGAAGTAATTTATTTAGGTGCAGGATAATTTCTTGCACCAAATAATAAGCTTCCAATTCTTACCATAGTACTTCCTTTAGTAATGGCCAAAGCATAGTCTGAACTCATGCCCATACTAAGGGTATTAAATGATCCATCTGGGAAAGCTTCTTGGGCTTTGTCATAATATGTTTTTAGCGTAGAAAACTCTTGACTCAATAATGCTTGATCCTCAGAAAAACTAGCCATCCCCATTAAACCTCTAATGCGAATATTTGTATAGCTATTAATTCTTCCACTCATTAATAATTCATGAAGAGCAGGTCCATCAAATCCGAACTTTGTTTCCTCAGTAGCAATATGTACCTGTAACAAACAATCAATGATCCTATTTTGCTTAATCGCTTGCTTATTGATTTCTTGTAATAATTTTTCTGAATCAACCCCATGTATCATGTACACAAAGGGGGCAATGTATTTAACTTTATTGGATTGTAGATGTCCAATAAAATGCCATTGAATATCTTTAGGCAACGCGGCTTCTTTATCTACCAGCTCTTGCACATAATTCTCTCCAAAAGCGCGATGACCTAATGCATATAATTCCATTAGCTCCTCTTTAGGCTTCGTTTTACTCACGGCTATCAGCGTGACGCCTTGCTCTACTAATGTAGCATGAATAGATTGGTAAGCGGAGGTATTGACTGGCATAGGCTACAAAGGTAATCAGAACAAACCAAAATAGCAATGCATTATCTAGTGATAGATCGTCCAATCACCATTTTCTGAATCTCAGAAGTACCTTCATAGATTTGTGTGATTTTTGCATCACGCATTAAGCGTTCCACATGAAACTCTTTCACAAATCCATATCCCCCATGTACTTGAACAGCTTCTGTAGTCACCCACATTGCCGTATCACTTGCATGTAATTTAGCCATTGCAGCACTCATCACATAATCCATGTGGTTGTCTTTTTCCCATGCCGCTTTATAACATAAAAGTCTGGCAGTCTCTATACGAGTCGCCATCTCTGCTAATTTAAATTGAATCGCTTGATGTTCATGAATTGGTTTACCAAAAGATTTTCTTTCTTTACTATAAGCCAAAGCCAATTCATATGCACCACTTGCAATACCTAATGCTTGTGCAGCAATACCAATACGTCCACCATTCAAAGTTTTCATTGCAAAATTAAATCCAAAGCCATCCTCTCCTATTCTGTTTTCTTTTGGAACAATTACATCCATGAATGAAATTGAATGTGTATCACTTCCACGAATACCCATTTTATTTTCTTTAGGGCCTACTGTAATACCAGCTGTGTTTTTTTCAACGATAAATGCATTGATACCTCTTGATCCCTTTGATGCATCTGTTTGTGCCATCACTAAGTATACCGATGCAGTGGAACCATTCGTGATCCAGTTTTTTACACCATTCAACACATAATGATCTCCTTTATCAATTGCACTTGTATGTTGGTGTGTGGCATCACTACCCGCTTCTGGCTCACTCAATAAAAAAGCACCTAAGTATAATTCCCCGTCTTTTTTTCCTTGCGCTAAAGGCGTTAAATATTTTTGCTTTTGTGTTTCATTGCCATATTTTTCTAAACCCCAACACACTAAACTATTATTCACACTTACACTTACACTCACACTTGAATCTACTTTACTAATTTCTTCCATCGCTAACACATAGCTAATGGTATCCATGCCAGCACCACCATATTCCACTGGCGTCATGATCCCCATAAATCCAAGATCAGCTAATTGTAATAATTGTTCTTTAGGTACTTTTTGGTGTTCGTCTCTTTCAATGACACCAGGTAAACATTGTTGTTGTGCAAATTCACGAGCCGCTTTTTGAATCATTAACTGCTCTTCTGATAAACTTAAATCCATGGTAAAAATATTTGCTCAAAATTACACTAACAATTGTTAGCAAGCAAAATATTTTTATAGATTTTTAAAAATCATCGGCCCAAAAAAAAGAAGATAAATTTAAGCGGATAAATAAGATTAATTCGAAAGTTTTGCTTGAATTAGTTGAGACAAAACCGAACTATCTGCTTGGTTCATTAAACGGGAGCTATCTTGTCTAAAATGACGCTTAAATGCAAGTATCGCAGCAATGCTGTCTTTGGTTTCATAACCCACTAAACTCAACGCCTGTTTGATAGTCAAACCTGACTGAAGTTGAATGTTTGAATCTGGTTCAAACCAAATACCATAGCCCAAATTAGCTAAGGTTTTCCAAGGGAAATTGATATTGGGATCTACTTTACGTCTAGGCGCGATATCACTATGTCCAATAAAATGATCCACTGGAATCTGGTATTTATTTTTAAGTTGTGCTAGCAAACGTAAAAGGCTATTGATTTGCGCTTGTTCAAAAGGCTCAAAACCATTGTTATCAATTTCTATACCTATCGAACTTGAGTTAAGGTCTGTATTGTTTCCCCAGCTCCCAATCCCACCATGCCATGCCCTCATATAATCGTTCAACATATGGTGTACGGTACCATCTTTACAAATCACATAGTGCGCACTCACTTTGGTTCTTTCTAAAGTAAAAGTTTTCAAGGTTTGCTCACATGAATTCTGTGCAGTGTGGTGGATGACAACAAAATTGGGTTTACGTAAGTCAAAATTGGTAGTGCCTACCCATTTTTCCGCAAGTGGCAATTGATTCTCGGATTGTTTATCAGGAGAAAGCGACAATTTTTTTGATAACAATTTTGCTTGTCGAATATATTGACGATTTGTTTTTGTATAAGGGAAACTGCTACAGGCATATACGCCAATCAATAGCATCAAAATGGTTAAATATTTTATACGCATAACCCTTATTTAAAAATTTAATGAATTTATTTTAGTGCAACTTTATTTTATAGATGGCTCTTGTTGACTCAAGCAATGGAAACTTCCTAGTCCCCAAATAATATCGGTTGAATCAATACCAACAACAGTTCTTGTTGGAAAACAATCTTGTATAATGTCCATGGCTATATCATCTCTATCACATCTAAAAGTTGGAACGACCACATGTCCATTGCTAATATAAAAATTGGCATAAGAAGCAGGCAGGAACTGGTCTTCATAAATCACATCTGCAGGCATAGGCAATTCAACAATGTTTAATTGCTTACCATTGATCAAACGCATTTGTTGTAACTCTTTTAAATTGTCTTGCAACAAGGTATAATTTTCAGATGCTTTATTCGATTCAACAACAGTCACAACTGTATCTTCATTCACAAAACGAACCGTATCATCAATATGTCCATCCGTATCATCTCCAACAATACCTTCGGATACCCATAAAACTTGGTCTACCCCATAGTAATCGCAAAGGTATTTTTCGATTTGTGCTTGATTCAAATGCGGATTTCTATTTTTATTTAATAAACAGCATTTGGAAGTCATAACCGTACCAGCACCATTAAAATCAACCGACCCTCCTTCCATAATAATATTTGGATAAAACACTGGTAAATTCAATGCCTCCGAAATTCGTGTAGGAATGACATCATCTAAATCGTAAGGAGGATATTTTCCACCCCATGCATTGATATTCCAATCCACAATGGCTTTTGGTGCAGTGGGATTGTTTCCAATTAAAAAACTAGGTCCATGGTCTCTACACCAAGCATCGTTGGTAGGATGTATATAAAATTGAACCTTCGATAAATCAACTTTTAAAACCTCCATCATCTTTGTTGCAGTGGCCTGCATTGTAGCATCCACCACATTGATACATACCCTTTGTGACAAGGTTAAAATATTGATGAATTCAATATAAGATGGGTAGATACTATCTAATTTCCCCGGCCAGCTCGCTTCCTTATGTGGCCAACTTAACCAAGTGGCATCTTGCTTTGCAAACTCAGCTGGGAAAGCATATCCCAATGATTTGGGTGTTGCTCCATTCAATATAGCTTCTTGTATATGTTGATCCATATTATTGCTCATCGTCTAAATATCTTTTTGTGATGGGTTCGTATGAATCAATTCGGCGATCACGTAAGAACGGCCAATGTGTTCTATAACTATCCGATTTTTCAGTATCAATATCCACCACTGCAATTTCTTCTTGATCATGAGATGCCTTATACAATAAAGTGCCAAATGGATTACTTACAAAACTTCCACCCCAAAATTGCATCAAACCATCTTGTTCTAATCCAACACGGTTCACACTAATTACTGGGACTCCGTTAGCGACTGCATGACTTCTTTGAATCGTTTGCCATGCATTGTATTGTTCTGTATTGGTTGCTTCGTCTTGTGCGGTTGCCCAACCAATTGCTGTTGGATAAAATAACATTTCGGCCCCCATTAAACTTGTAATCCTTGCTGCTTCTGGATACCATTGATCCCAACATATTAATACACCGATGGTGGCAAATTTAGTTTTGAAAACCTTGTATCCTAGATCGCCTGGGGTAAAATAAAATTTTTCATAATAAGCAGGATCATCAGGGATATGCATTTTACGATACTTACCTAAATAAGTTCCGTCAGCATCCAATACCGCAGTGGTATTATGATATAAGCCTTCTGCTCTTTTTTCGAATAAAGAAGCAATGATTACAATATTTAATTCCTTTGACAACAATGCTAATTCATCTGTTGTTTTACCAGGAATCGGTTCTGCTAATTTAAAATTTTCATAGGCTTCTACATCACAGAAATACAATGATGTATACAATTCTTGCAAACAAATAATTTGAGCACCTTGCTTTGCAGCTGCTCTGATTTTTGAGATTGCTTTTGCTTTATTTCCTGCTACATCTGCCGTACAAGACATTTGTACTAAACCCACTTTTACGATTGCCATATTGCGTCTTTAAAAAGTATTTATTATGTTGTCTTTTGAATCAATCCATCAAAACTATGTATACCAAGCATCTTCTCGGAAATAAATCCTTCTGCATAGGCTACACCAATTTGTTGTCCAAACTCTTTCGCACGTCCTTTGATGAATTCTAAAAATGAATCACTAGAAATAAAAGTATTCGGCTCATTTGAATTTGGATTATAAAATTGTGAAGCATGCACCATAATAGATTCCATCTTCTTATCCATGAAAGCACTTATATCCACTACAAAATTTGGTTGTAAGTTCCTAGATTGTATATAATGAAACACCTGCTTTGGTTTCCAAGCTGTTTGTGCAATACCGTTCTGAGTTGTTTGAATTTTATTTAATCCAGCTAAAAATGCAGCATCGGCTACTAGCTTTGCAGCTTTCCCATGATCTGGATGACGGTCTTCAGGTGCATTGCATAAAATTATTTCGGGTTGGTATTTTCTGATCACTTCAATAATCATCATTTGATGTGCTTGGTCATTTAAAAAAAACCCATCCTTCATCCCTAAGTTTTCTCTAATACTTGCACCAATCATCTCCCCCGCCAAGGATGCTTCCTTTAATCTATCAGCAACTGTTCCTCTTGTGCCCAATTCTCCTTGAGTGAGATCGATGATGCCAATTTTTTTACCTTCTGCTACTGCAGCAAATAAAGTGCCTCCACATCCTAATTCCACATCATCTGGATGTGCACCAAAGGCCAATATATCTAATTTCTGCATAGTCTATTATTTAGCATTTCCGAGATGACAAAGGTAAGTATTGAGCAGTAAAGATGCGCAGATTGTGTCCTGAAACAAAAAACCCTCTCCAATTTGAAATTGGAAAGGGTTGATAAAATTAAATGTTTTAATTTATTTTGCTTTTGCGTAACGCTTGTTGAACTTATCGATACGACCAGCAGTGTCTACTAACATGTTCTTACCAGTGTAGAAAGGGTGAGAGGTATTTGAAATCTCCAATTTAATTACTGGATACTCGTTACCGTCTTCCCATTTGATCGTTTCCTTGGTGTTTGCAGTAGACTTACCTAAAAAAGAAGTGTTGTTACTCATGTCTTTGAAGACAACGAAACGATACGCTTCTGGATGGATACCTTGTTTCATATGATGATTTTTAAGGCTGCACG
>JBILAW010000147.1:0-3638 GCA_044354025.1 Sediminibacterium sp. | reverse complement strand
TTGTCCGTTTTCATGCTTTTTCAATTAATCTAAATAGATGCGGCAAAGGTATGTTTTTAAGATGTATTTAGCACCAGGCAGACCCGATTTTGGAATCATTTTAGGGCTATTTTAAGGCTTTATTACAAATTCCTGCTGTATTTACCCCCTGTGTGGTAAAGCAAGTTCGTAATATCTCCTAAACTACAATACTTAACGGCTTCCATCAAGAGGTCAAAAACATTTTCATTTTGAACAGCAGCTTGATGCAGCAAGTTTAGATAAGCTGCGGCTTGGTCTTTATTTCTATTTTTAAATTGCGCTAGATTGGCAATTTGTAATTTCTTTTCGGCAGCGGAGGATCTAAAAACGGGACGACGATCATTGCTATTTTGATCTGCTTCATCAATAAAAGTATTCACACCAATGATTGGAATTTCCCCATGATGTTTTCTGGTTTCATACAACATACTCTCTTCTTGAATCTTTGAACGTTGATACATTCTTTCCATGGCACCTAAGACCCCACCTCTTGCATTGATGCGTTCCAACTCCTCTAGCACTGCTTCTTCTACCAGGTCTGTTAATTCGTTCATCAAGAAGCTGCCTTGTTGCGCATTTTCCACTTTCGCAGTGCCTAATTCCTTGTTAATGATTAACTGAATGGCGAGGGCCCTTCTTACACTCTCTTTGGTTGGCGTAGTAATAGCTTCGTCATAAGCATTGGTGTGTAAGCTGTTGCACTGATCATATATCGCGTATAAAGCCTGCAAGGTGGTTCTAATATCATTAAAATCAATCTCCTGCGCGTGTAAACTTCTACCACTTGTTTGGATATGGTATTTTAATTTTTGAGACCTTGGATTGGCCTTGTATTTAAGCTTCATGGATTGTGCCCAAATTCTTCTTGCCACTCTTCCAATCACGGCATATTCTGGATCCATACCATTGCTAAAAAAGAAACTGAAATTGGGAATAAAATCATCTATGGCTAACCCTCTGTTTAAAAAATACTCGATATAAGTAAACCCATTTGCTAGTGTAAATGCCAACTGTGTAATTGGATTGGCCCCAGCTTCTGCAATATGGTATCCTGAGATAGAGATGCTATAAAAGTTTTTTACTTTTTGGTCTACAAAATAAGCTTGCACATCGCCCATTAACTTCAATGCAAAATCAATGGAGAAAATACAAGTGTTCTGTGCTTGATCTTCTTTTAAGATGTCTGCCTGCAGTGTACCACGTACATTTTGTAAGACTTGTTTTTTAATCGTATCGTACACTTTTGGATCAAGCACTTGATCACCGCTTACACCTAATAATTTTAAGCCCAAACCATTGTGATGGATGGATTGTTTTTTCAAACTTTCAAAATCATGGTAAACTGGCCTAGGTTTTGTTTTAAAAATTTGATTTAATTTTTTATTGACAGCTGGCCACATTTTTTGCTCTGTAATATATTGTTCGCAAGCTTGATCAATCGCCGCGTTAAAAAACATAGCTAGAATAATTGCTGCAGGACCATTGATGGTCATACTCACAGAACTGGTTGGGTCATTTAAATTAATCCCTGAATACAATTTCTTAATGTCATCCACCGAAGCAATATTCACACCTGCATTGCCAATTTTTCCAAATACATCCATTCTATTAGAAGGATCTTGTCCATATAAAGTCACACTATCAAATGCAGTAGACAATCTTGTTGCAGGTTGTCCGCTTGCTAAAAAATGAAAGCGTTGATTGGTTTTTTCTGGACCACCCTCACCTGCAAACATTCTTGTTGGATCCTCACCTGTTCGCTTTAAATCAAACACACCAGCCGTGTAGGGATAATGCCCTGGTACATTTTCTTTTAATTGCCACTCTGCAATATCTCCCCAGTCTTTAAAATTAGGTAGATACACTTTCTGAAGCGACAAGCCTGATTCTGTTTTAAAACGTAAAGGTTGGTGAATTTTTTTACCTCTTATTTCATAGACCAAAGCATCTTGTTGGTAGGTATTTTTTGTTGCTTCCCAAGTCTGAATAGATTTTTTAACTTCCGGATCGATTGCACCAGCTACTTTATCCGCTTCCTCTTTCAAAAGCGGTAATTTTTTAAGTTTTGGATTTTGCATCACTTGGTCATAACTATACCATTGAGAAGCCAGCTGCTTTTGTTCCGCTATCCAAATATTATTTTTTTGTATGGTTTCAACAATCTCATTTAAATAATTAAAACGATTTAGTGGAATAGTTGGTGTGGCCACCAGACTCGCATTGTATGCCAATGGCTTTGCAATAGTCTTCCATTTTAATTGATGTTGCTGATTCACTAACTCAATCATATGATTGAATAGATGCTGCATGCCCGGGTCATTGAACTTTGAAGCAATGGTGCCATACACAGGTAATGTGGAAGGGTCTGCATTGAATAAATGACGCGATCTTGCGTACTGCTTTTTAACATCTCTAATCGCATCCAATCCACCTGCTCTATCAAATTTATTGATACCAATAATTTGTGCAAAGTCAATCATATTAATTTTCTCCAACTGACTAGCTGCACCAAATTCTGGTGTCATAATATACATAGGTAGGGTTACATAATCTACAATGGATGCATCGTTTTGACCAACACCTGCAGTTTCAATAATAATGGCATCATAACCTGCTGCCTTACATAAATAAATCACTTGGTCTAAGGATCCAGAGATCGATTGATGATCCGATCTTGTTGCCAAGGAACGCATAAATACATTGGGATGATGGATGGCATTCATTCTAATTCTATCTCCTAATAAAGCGCCACCTGTTTTTTTCTTAGTCGGATCTACTGACACCACAGCGATACTTAAATCAGGATTGGTTTGAATAAAATAATGTACCAAACGATCACATACAGTAGACTTTCCTGCACCACCCGTTCCAGTTAATCCAATGACAGGAATATTTTTTTGTACAACTTTTTTATCTTTCTTAATTTTTAAGGTACCATTTTGTAAAAGTGTAATATCCCTTGCTAATTTTCTTGGATCAGTTTTTTTATCAAAAGGTAGTTTAGGATACTTAGTTGTTTGATTGGATTTTATTGGAAAATTCGCAAAGGCTATCACTTCTTTAATCATGCCTTCGATCCCCATGGCAAGACCATCCTTAGGTAAATATATTTTTGAGATTCCTTTAGAATGGATAATAGCAGCTTCGGAAGGCAAAATGGTTCCACCACCTCCACCAACAATTTTAATATGTTGGTAGCCTGCATCGTTTAATAATTTTCTGAGGTAGGAAAAAAATTCAATATGGCCACCTTGATAAGATGTAATGGCAATCAATTGCACATCTTCTTCGATCGCTGCTTCAACAATTTCTTGTGCAGATCGATTATGTCCCATATGGATGACTTCTGCACCTTGTTCTTGCAACACGCGACGCATGATATTGATAGAAGCATCATGGCCATCAAACAAACTAGTCGAAGTTAAAATTCTTATTTTTTGCATGGTACAAAACTAACAAATGTTAGCGGTATAGCAAAGTGGAAATTTACTTTTTTGCGTAGGCTTTTGCAGCAGCAATAAAATGCACAAATAAAGGTGCTGGTGCTTCCACTGTACTCTTTAATTCTGGATGGTATTGAACACCAATAAAGAATGGGTGATTGGGTAATTCAATAA
>JBILAW010000048.1:0-12649 GCA_044354025.1 Sediminibacterium sp. | reverse complement strand
CAACGCATCCATCTCGTCAAATAGCTTTAAAGTCATCCCGCTTGGCGTGAAAGGTGGCTTAGACGAGTCAAACCTTTCCGCATACCTTGTTGCTGCCAGTGGCAACGACCAATTTATTTGTTTAGACGCTGGTACTATTTATAAGGGCCTTGAACTTGCTGCAACAAAAAAGCTTTTCAAAGCGTCTAATCCTAGTACCATTCAACAACAACAGATCAATGGATATTTTATTTCTCATGCACATTTAGACCATACTGCAGGCTTGATCATGAATTCCCCCAATGACAAAGCAAAAAATTTATACGGACTTGCTTCGGTCTTAGATGTATTTAAGAAAAACTATTTTACCTGGTCTGCTTGGGCGAATTTTGGAAATGAGGGAGAAGCGCCTATCTTAAAAAAATACAGCTATCAACCCCTAATTCCTAAGCTTGAAATTTCAATTGACAATACTGGCTTATTTGTCACACCTTTTGTTTTAAGTCATGTCAAGCCCTATGAGAGCAGTGCTTTTCTTGTCAGAAATCAGGATACTTATTTATTATACCTTGGTGATACTGGCGCAGATAGGATTGAACAAAGTGATCAGCTTGCTCAGTTATGGCAGACCATTGCGCCATTAGTGATTCAAAATCAACTTAAAGCCATTTTTATTGAAGTCTCTTTTGATAATAGCGTTTCTGAAAAATCTTTATTTGGGCACCTCACACCGAATCTGTTGATGGAAGAAATGGAGAAACTGAATCAACTCGCAAATGGACAATTGAAAAACACGCAATTGTATGTAACACATATCAAGCCATGTGATGATTGCGAAACAAAAATCAAAGCAGAAATTCAAGCAGCCAATCAAATTGGTTTAAAGATATTCTATCCAACACAGGCTGCACTGATTGAACTGAAGTAAAAATTCAATACCTTTAAATTTCTAAAATAAAAAGCATGTCAACTAAAATTACAGTTAACAATAACGGATCATTGAAAATCGAAGGCGAATTCACCATTGTAGATAGAGAAGGGAATGCCTATGATTTAGCTGGCAGAAATGTATTAGGCCTTTGCAGATGTGGTTTAAGTAAAAACAAACCTTTTTGCGATGGTGCACACAATGGACAGTTTGAACATCAAGCGACTGCATTTGCATTGCCTCCAAAAAAAGTATAGTCTAAGCGCCAAGTTTTAATACAGCGACTACTTTTTCCATTTCAGTTACGGTGCCAATACTTATTCTTAACCAAGTACTATTTTGCTCAAAGGACCTTGCACCTGTAATTTGATTTGCTAATAACAATGCTGGTATATCTTTTTTATACGTAGCCGTATCAAAATAAACAAAACTTGTAAATGACTTTATGTGCTTGATGCCTAAAGCATCAAAGCCATTATACAAGATCTCTTTTGCTTTGATATTTTCTTGCTTACAATAGGTTACAAATGCCTTGTCTTTGATGGCTGCCAATGCACCTTGCATGGATACTGCAGATGGACCAGCATTTGCCCAAGCCTGAAATTCATTTAATTGCTTGATTGTATTTGGGTGCGCCAACACATAACCAACTCTTGCACCTGCCATTCCAAATGTTTTAGAAAATGTTTTTGCAATCACTAAATTAGGATAGGTGTCAATCATTTTTGACATAGAAGGCGAATCATAATAATCTGTATAGGCTTCATCTAATAAAACAATGGTGGTGCTAGCCACTTTTTTTATAAAATCTTCCAATGCACTTGTAGGACTCACTGTGCCAGTTGGATTATTTGGGTTACATAAATAAACCATCCTTGTTTGTTCATCCATCGCATTCATTAATCCATTTAAATCATTGTGCTTTGTTTCTGTCAATGGAACTAATTTGGTTGGCAAGCCCATACGTCTAGCCGCAGGCATCCACAATTTAAATGTTGGTTCAGAAGCAACCACATTCCCTTTCTTGTATGCAGCCCATAATGAAACGATACCCAATAACTCTGAAGATCCCGCACCTAGGGCAACATGGTCTTTTGTGTGACCAGTCATTTTTGCAATTTCTGTTTTTAGCTCCCCATTCATATCCCATTGATAGCGATTAGAAATACTTACTGCATCTATCATTGCTTGTTTCGCTAATGTTGATGGACCATGTGGATTTTCATTTGAGCCTAATCGAATCATATTGCTTTGAAATGTTGCTCCAGTCAAAGTAGATGCATTACTACCCAACTTAAGATTTGATCCATTGGCAAAAACTTCTCTAGAAAAAGAAAAGGCAGCAATTGCAAAAGCAGATTGTTTTAAGAGTTGTCTACGTTCCATACTTGAGGTTTTGTGGTAGCTTAAAGTTAAGTTTTATTTAATAAATAAAATGCATCCTAGAGGCTATTAATTGTTAGCTTTACATTTCATAAATCACCCTATGTTTTATAAAATCCTCACTGTAGCTGGTCTTGCCACTTTTGAAATTTACGCTGCTATCCCTGCTGGGTTTGCATTTGGACTCTCCCCAATCATTATTTTTTTAGCGAGTCTTGCTGGAGGATTATTAGGTGTTTTTGCTTCCGCTTATCTGGGTGATAAAATAAAATTGATAGTCAATCGCTTCAGAAAAAATAAAGTTGAGAAAACAAAAAAGGAGCCTGGCTTTGTATTGAAAATTTGGGAAAAGTATGGCGTCATTGGACTTGGCTTATTGGGTACTATGACTGTAGGTGCCCCCATTAGTATCGGTATTGGCGTTGGCTTTAATGTACCCACCAATAAAATGGTGTTTTGGTGTAGTTTAGGCGTACTGATTCGTTGTGCCCTTTTTACTGCTATAGGGCATTACAGTTTGCAACTTTTTTAAAGTCACTGTTGTAAAGTTCTAGTCAGTTCATTCAACTTTGCCTACCAAAATTTGATATAGAGCGCAATCACCACACCCAAAACAAGCATTACCATTGCTAAATGAGCGTTAGATAATTTAAACTGTCCCTTGTCTTCGGTGATTTCGTTTTCATGTTTTTGCCCTTTCACATCCAATAAACTAATCAATATAATGGCTAGTGTGGTAAAGCAAAATACCCAGCCCATTTGAATTAAGTATGGAATTTCAAAACTGCCAGATGCAGTTGGATAAGCTGTATACAATAAAGTGTCATTGCCCATCCAACCAGGCAAGAACTTATCAAAAATAATGGAGAGCGCCACGCCTAAAAAGATACCTGTGATCGCTGCTTTTGAAGTGGCTTTTTTCCAAAAGAAACCTAATAAAAAAACAGGGAAGATGGCTGGAGAAATATAACCCGTATATTTTTGGATAAATTCAAATCCACCTTTTCCGCCAATACCTAAAGTATCTTTCCAGTTAATGATAATCGCAATCAATAATGAAAGTACAATGATCACCCTGCCTGTTGTGACAATTTTTTTATCCGTAGCGTCCTTGTTGATGTATTTTTTATAAATGTCCAATGAATAAATGGTCGAAATACTATTTGCTTTACCTGCCAATGATGCTACAATCGCTGCTGTTAAAGCCGCCATAGATAAGCCTTTTAGGCCCACTGGTAAAAATCCAACCACCGCTGAATAAGCATTGTCTTGATTCAGTACACCATTTGTCATCATCTGTGTTTGCAATCCTCCATTTTGATACAATACATAAGCTGCAATACCTGGAACCACTACTAGTATTGGCATCATTAATTTTAAAAAGGCAGCAAATAAAATGCCTGTTCTAGCGGTTTTTAAATCTGCGCCCAATGCTCTTTGTGTAATGTACTGATTACATCCCCAATAATTTAAATGTGCAACCCATATACCTGCAACCATCATGGCCATGCCAGGTAAGCTCGAATAATCTTCAATTTCTTTTTGTGTAGCACCTGGTCCTGGTTTATCAAATATCATTTTAAAATGATCTGGTGCGGCTTGCATTAATTTTTGAAAGCCTGCAATCATATTCTTACCCATACCAAATTGCTCGCTGACAACTGTCAATGCAATATAAGTAGTGACCAATCCTCCAACTGTTAAAACCAAGACCTGAAACACATCCGTATACCCAATTACTTTCATCCCACCCAATGTAATGAACAATGCAAATACGGCTAACCCAATCATGATCAAATGAAAATGCGTACCACCTGTTAAATTATTGATTGCAATGGCGCCTAAATATAAGATAGAAGTCAAGTTCACAAAGATGTACAAGAACAACCAAAAGATGGCCATGATCATGGCAACCGTTTCATTGTACCTCGTTTTTAAAAACTGAGGCATAGTATAGATCTTATTTTTCAAATACACTGGCATAAAAAAGATCGCCACCACCACCAATGAAACAGCCGCTAGCCATTCGTATACGGAGATCGCAAGTCCCAATCTAAATCCGTTGCCGCTCATGCCAATAAATTGCTCTGCAGAAATATTAGAAGCTATTAAACTCGCTCCAATGGCCCACCAAGTTAATTGTCCTTCGGCCAAAAAGAAATCTTTGGTATTGGTAATGTTGGTATTCTTTTTTCGATAGATCCAAATTCCATAAGAGGAGATCAATATAAAATACAGTACAAATACAATGTAGTCATAGGTTTGCAATCCTTGATTCATAAAGCAACGTTTAGTGGTCTAAATTAAGGTTTATCTATTATATTTAAGGATAATTTAGCGGATATGAACCCAAATTTTAAAAAATTTAGCGCCTTAATTAGCAACCCCATCTCATTTCGTTTTTTTCTGTTTCAGAAATTACCTGCTGCTTTTTTTTCTGGACTCAGGATTGCACATTTTGATGCAAGTACTTGTACAGTTAAAATCAAGTATTCATGGTTCAGTCAAAATCCTTTTAAATCAATTTACTTCGCAGTAGAAGCGATGGCTGCAGAAATGTGTTCGGGCATGTTGGCATTTGGACAGGTGTACCAACGCAATCCAAAGATTAGTATGTTGGTCGTAAAGATGGAAGTGAATTTTATTAAAAAAGCAACCGGCACTGTGCTATTTACTTGTGAAGACGGCGCCTTGATCCAAGCAGCCATCAATGAATCTATCGAAACTGGGGAAGGCAAAACGATTGTATGTATGTCTAAAGGAAAAAACTCCGCGAACGAGACCGTTGCGGAGTTTTTGATCACTTGGAGTTTTAAAGCTAAAACGTCTTAGAACCATTTGGTTGATACGCATATCTAAATGTGTAGTAACGTTGCTTGAATAATTTATCGTTCACTGATGCAGTCGCTGGTAAGGTGACCCCTCCTTTATAATAATTTAGGATTTCAATTTTTGCAAATTTACCTGTTGCAGTTCTAATCACTAAAACACGTCCTGCAATTGGACTTACAAGTGTTGTCAACCCATCATAAGTATACCATGCTTTTCCGCTTCCCAATGGAATTGCAAAAGAAGCTGCGTTGGTATTGTCTGTTGCAAAATTTGAATCTAATGGAATCGTTTTTAATGCATCAAACAATCCTTTAAATACAAAAGCGCCGCCAATACCTGGACCACTTGTGCCTCCATTGATTAAAATTTTAGTAGATGAAAAAGCGATATCCCATTTAGTAGATGCAGCATCTGTAGAAGCAATCGCTTTATTGTCCACTAGACTATAATAAGTCGTCGTGCCAGCGCTTTGAGGTCTTCCATCAGCACCTAATCCTGTTACAGTATCTGCAGCTAGATCATTCACTGTAAGGGTACTCACACCCACTGGTAGAACGATTGTTTCTTCCTTTTTGCTACAAGCCACTAAAGCAACACATAATCCTAATCCCATCGCAATTTTTCTTAGATTCGTTTTCATGATTTATTTATTTTTTATTATTATTTATTATTTTTTTTGTAACTGATATTTAAAACTTGTATAAAAAGTTCTTCCTGGTAAATTAGGTAGGTTGGCGGCATCGATATAATTAGAGATATTATCTATACCTGCCTGAAGGCTTACGCCATTCTTGAATGATTTACCAGCATTACTGTTGATGGCGACATAGCCACTAGCAAAAACATCGCCATTGTCAAAAACTTCATTGCCATTGTTATTATTCACAGCCCACTTGCTTCGGTAAATGGCTCTAAGATTCAAGTAATAACCCTTGGGGGAATTATAATTTATTTTTACTTGTAGTTTATGCTTACTTGTATTTGGTAAGCCTACATACTCATTCAATTTCATGATCCTGCTATAGCCTTGGTTATTTTTGGTGTAGACTGTACCTGATTTAATATCTGCAATCTGATCTTTATCACCTGTGCGTAAATACTGATACCCACCATTAACCGACCAATTTGCATTAATGGTATGTTGTCCTTCTAATTCAAACCCAGTCGTAAATGCACGTCCAATATTTAAATAACTATAAATTTGAGCGCCAGAGATATAAGTACCTACTTGCTGTGTTTCAATTAAATTTTTGATATCATTTCTAAATAATTGCAATGACAAAGCAGAACGAGTATTAATTTTCCAATCCCATGTAAAATGAACCCCATTAGAATATTCAGGCTTAAGCGCTTTTAATAAATAATAATTGGGAAATAAATTTCCAATTTGTCCTAGTGCCTCTAATTTGGCAATCACTTGTTGAGCTTGCGCAGCACCAAATACACTATAACTTCCCGCAGCTGCATTCGTGAAATCTAAAAACAGTTGTCTGAAATCTGGTGCTTTAAAACCCTGACCCACACTGAATCTAAATTGGTGTGCTGGATTCAATTTATACAACATTGAAATCTTAGGACTATAGGCAGAAGCAAATTGCCTGTTTTGATCAAATCTTAATCCACCAATCAAAGTAAATTGCTCCGATGGCTTCCATTCCCATTGTGTAAATGCATATTGAATATCATTTTGCTTCCTTATTTTTTCACTATCATAACGACTACTTTTTACGCCTTCCCAAACTGCACCAAGGCCAAAGACCGCTTGTATATTTTTGCTAAGATTCCAATCGGTCTGATTTTCTACGCGCTTAAAATTATGATTTAACACATCCCTATATGGCAGTCCGTTAATGGTTAATAAATTTTGAACAGCGTCATAAGTCGTTGTATATGTTCTTACACTCGTTTTTAAAGCTTTAGAAAAACGATGATTTAAAGTGGCTGATACATTCATATCTTGAATTGCTTCTTTCCCAATCGAATAAATAGTGACGCCGTTATTGGATACTGCAATTTCATTTTGAATTTGCTCATTGGTAAAACGTGTATTCAAAACAAAATTGGTTTGACTTGTTATATCCCATTTAATTTGTTGAGTGGTTGAATATCTATCTATCGGTGTGGTAACGCGACTATTGCTATTGGGACGTATGCTATATCCGTTTGTATTATAACTATTGATAAATCCTTGGTATTGAAAATTTTTGGTTTGTAATTTTGTTTCAAGATTGGCATCTACTGTATTGTAGGTACCATACCTTAGACCCGCTGTCAGTGGTGCACCCATGCTTGCATCGGTAATAATATTGATGACGCCCGCCATGGCTTCACTACCATATAAACTTGAGGAAGGGCCTTTTACAATTTCAATTTTTTTAATGTTGCCTAATGCGATTCTATTTAAATCCAATACCCCGGCAGTGCGTCCAACCAATGGTTCTCCATTGATTAATATAATAGTGTAGTCTGGATTTAATCCCTGTAATTGTATCCCTGCGCCAAAACCACTTGTTAAGTTGATACCAGTTTGTTCTTTTAAGATATCCGTCAAACGTAAAGACCCATTTTGTTGGATTGTTTTTGCATTGATGATGGTAACAGGAACTGTAAGATTGTTTAATTTTCGCTCTGTTCTGGTAGCTGTAACTACAACACTGTCTCCATTTTTTTCCAATGTATCTAGCAGAAAACGCGATTGCGCAGATAAGTTGGCGCCGTGTAAAAGGCCTAAAAATAGTATAAGTAACCCTGTTTTTTTCATTCAGAACGCAAAGGTCAAACATCTATGTTTTATATAAGATGAAGACTTGCTTTAATTGCTTTAATTGTTTGAATTTTTTACATTGATATGACATTCAAAAAAAAGCTACCATTCATTAGTTTATTTGTTTATTTTGTACGAAATTGTCCTACTGTATTTTAAACAATTTATAAAATGAAAAGAAATCTACTTACAAAACCTACCATACATTATCAAAGTAGTGTTGAAGCATTTTACGAACAAACCACATCGCTTGGTTTAGGAAAAGTGGTAGACAACGGTGCACTTTGGGTGCATACGGGAAAATTTACTGGTCGTAGTCCTGAAAATAAATTTATTGTTAAAGATTCCATTACCGAAAAAGTGGTGGATTGGGGTGGTTTCAATCACGCATTAGATTCAAAATATTTCAAACCACTTTACGATAAAATGTTGGCGTATCTAGAAACGCAAAATGAGATTTGGGTAAGAGACGCATTTGCATGTGCAGAAAGTACGTATCAACTTCCTCTAAGACTTTATACTGAACTTCCTTGGAGTGCTTTATTTGCTCATAATATGTTTATTCGACCAACAGCAGATCAACTTGCAGATTTTAATCCCGAATGGCAGATTATTCATGCACCTAATTTCAAGGCAAATCCAGCAGTGGATGGAACGCTTTCAGAAAATTTTTCTATTATTTCTTTTGCCGAAAAAACAATTTTAATTGGTGGATCCGCATATACAGGAGAAATCAAAAAAGGCATTTTTACAGTGCTAAATTTCATATTACCGCATTTTAAGAATGTATTAAGTATGCACTGTAGTGCCAATGTTGGAATGACTGGAGATGTGGCTTTATTTTTTGGATTAAGTGGTACTGGAAAAACAACGCTAAGTGCAGACCCAAAGAGAAAATTAATTGGAGATGATGAGCATGGTTGGACCAATGATTCGGTATTCAATTTTGAAGGTGGCTGTTATGCAAAGACAATCAATTTAAGTGCAGAGAACGAACCTGATATTTTTCATGCAATTAAATCTGGTGCATTGTTAGAAAACCAAGTGTTTTTAGATGGAACCAACAAGGTTGACTATGACGATGCAAGCATTACAGAAAATACAAGAGTAAGTTACCCAATTGAACATATTCATAATATTGTGACTCCATCTGTTGCAACAACACCTAAAAATATTTTCTTTTTAACTTGTGATGCATATGGAGTCCTTCCGCCAATAAGTAAACTAAATGCTGCTCAAGCAATGTATCAATTTATCAGTGGCTACACAGCAAAAATTGCAGGTACCGAAGAAGGTATTAAGTCGCCAAAAGCTACATTTAGCTGTTGTTTTGGTGCGCCATTTATGCCGCTTCATCCAGGAGCGTATGCAAAATTATTAGGTGATAAAATTGAATCAAATCAATGTCAAGTTTGGCTTATCAATACTGGTTGGTCTGGAGGCGCCTATGGAACAGGCAAAAGAATGTCATTACCTAATACTAGAAAAATGATTGAAGCGGTTTTAGACAATACAATTGATCAAGGTGGTTACGAAGACTTTCCTGTATTCAATTTTAAAGTGCCTAAACAAGTTCCTGGAGTAGATTCCAATATTTTACAACCAGAAAATACCTGGGAGGATAAGTCAGCATATGAAGCAGCTCGTACTAGTTTAGCAAATCTTTTTCAAAATAATTTTAAAAAATTTGAATCTGGTGCTGCTGATGCTATTATTGATGCAGGACCTAAAAATTAATTTTTATCAATCATTTTTTGGACCGTTTTCGCCTCAGAAGGTACCACAAAGTATTCAAAGAATCTTTTATCATCTTCTTTACGAACACTACCTATTAAATTAATTTCACCTTGGGTGATAAATACATATTTATCGTTGATGGCATTAATGACATCGCTTCTAACTTTTTTCTGTAAGCCAATATTTTTGTCTTTAATACCCAATACACGATTGATAGCCGAAATTTCAACATTTTGTTTGGTGCTATATGCATTTAGTAATAAATGAATCAAACTTGTTTCAGTTTCTGTAAATGCCTGATTGACTGTTTTTGTTTTCAATACTTTCAACTGCGCCTGTTCAATTTTCTTTTTTATACTTTGCTTAAATAACCATATGAATAAAACAATCATGATGATCACAAGGCATATCGCTAAAACAAAAATTAAGTTCATATAATCTTTCCCCCAAATTGGGAAATTCATTAATTGTAAATCATTTGATTGAATATCCCATGTTTTAAAATTTTGAAGGGCTGGTTGATATTTATAAAAGGTCCCTTTATAAAAAAATATTGTTACGTCGCTTGAATTGCGAATAAAAAATTGATTCAGATCAGATTTTTTTGACTTGTAAATTTGATTATGACTATAATCAAATAAATACGCTTCATCATTGATGATGAAAAATCTGCCGTTATCATATGGAATATTACCATAATTACTCTTTTCATCAATTAACTTAATTAATTCATTGGAGAGTTTCCCAAGTTTAACCCAATCAAAAGTTTTAATATCTAAATAGTAACTTGAATATTCAAACCCACCGTCCTCAAATTTTGGATCTTTAATACCTTTGTTTTCCATTTTTTGAAAAGGCACATACAATCTTCCTTCTGCAGGCGAAAACCAATCATAGTCATCGGCAGAGAAAACTTCGATATTGGTTGGCTGGATATCCCATTCCTTATCTGTTTTATTGTATTTTCTTACATGACCATATTTGTTCCAGAATCCATATCCCCCGTAATTGTAGATTTGGTCTTTATAAATGAAGTTGGTACAACTAATATTATAGTTGATATTAATCGTATTGTCTATTCTGCTAAACACCACACTATCCCCTACTGGCTCGGACATCTGAAAAATAAAGCCAGTTTGAGCTAAAAAAAGGTACATTTTACCATTATGCTTGATCAATTCCTGTTTATTGGGAGAAAAACTGGTACCTAAAAGTGGTAAGATATCTGAACTTTTACCTAGGTCTATATTGCCATTAAAATCGGCCAAACCCTTTATTTTTTGTAATAATGGGTTATAAAACACAGTATAGGACCTTTCACAAGGTATAAATTGAGCTGTAGTTTTGTTAATTTGTAGAAAAAAAGCTAAAAATACAATTAATTTAAAATTTATGTAACGCATTGATATTCAATTTATTAATAGGAAAGTAACTTACTGTATATAATATTTAACTATATAAAAATAAGAAATAACCTATTACCTCACCCAATTATTTACCTATTACTTTCTTATTCGTTTTGAAAGCTAGAATTTAGATTCAGCTTTTGGGGGAAAGCTATGGATTTTATAGGGGAGCCGGGAAACCAGCTCCCCTTTTCATTTTAGGCCATGTTCTAACTGATTTTCAACACTTAAAATTGGTGTACCAATTGCTGTCTTAGCCATGAACCGCATTCCCCTTTGTTAACAATTTCGTAATATAGGCATACCCCTGATTAGCGGAATTTGAAGGAAATTTACAGACACTCACATTATCAAATTTTATTTTATGGATTTTAACTCAATCATGAAGATTTTCTTACCAAAAGACAGGGTTTTCTTTCAACTTTTTGAAGAAGTAGCCGAGCACGTAAACGAAATGGGTATCAAATTGAAAGAAATGGTAAACGAGCCAGATGTGGATGTAAGAGCCAATATTTTAGCCCAAATAGAAAATTTAGAGCATAAAAACGATGACTTAACCCATAGTATTTTTACTGAATTAGGTAGAAACTTCATTACGCCATTCGATAGAGAAGACATTCACTACTTGGCAACATCCTTAGATGATATCGCAGATTATATTTACGCTTCTGCTAAAAAAATTAATTTCTATAAGGTAAATCCTAACGATACAGGTATTCATAAATTAGCAGAATTAGTTTTACAAGGAACACAAGAGACCAAGAAAATGGTTTTAGGTTTACGCAATATGAAGAATATCAAGGAGATGACAGATGCTATGATTAAAATCAATAGTATTGAAAATCAGGCAGATGATATTTTTGATATGAGCATTGAAAAATTATTTGAGCAAGAAAATGATTTTAAAGAAGTCATTAAAAAAAGAGAGATCTATCAAGTACTTGAAATCGCAACCGACAAAATAGAAGATGTCGCTAATGTGGTTGAGTCTATTATCATCAAGTACGCTTAATTTAATTTACAATGACATTACTAATAATTATCATAGCGCTTGCGCTAATATTTGATTATATCAATGGTTTTCATGATGCAGCCAACTCCATTGCCACAGTGGTTTCAACAAAAGTATTGACACCATTTCAGGCGGTACTTTGGGCTGCTTTATTCAATACGGTGGCATTCTGGATTTTTAAAGACCATGCAGTTGCAAACTCTATTAGTAAAACAGTTTATAAAGAGTTCATAACCTTACCAGTGATTTTTTCTGGTTTATTAGCGGCTATTTTTTGGAACTTACTAACTTGGTGGTATGGTATTCCTTCTTCCTCTTCTCATACATTAATTGGCGGATTTGCAGGAGCAGCGATTGCGCATGCCCTTTCTATAAAAGGAATGAATTTTTCTTGGGCAAAAATTGTAGATGCAGACACGATTATTAAAACTGTCTTGTTTATTTTCTTGGCGCCCTTGATTGGTATTGTGACCTCTATGTTTATCACTGTTGTGACTATTATGCGTAATATTTGGTACCGTATAGCCATCATTGTAGTCACTACTTTATTGACCGCTTTTTTGTTTGACTATTTTGAGAATAGTAAAATGAACGAGAATGCACAAAAG
>JBILAW010000146.1:0-3702 GCA_044354025.1 Sediminibacterium sp. | reverse complement strand
GCAGGTTGAATGAAATCCATGCTGCAAATGTCTATTTTTTTTCGCTATTAGCGCTTGAAATGAGCCATAATCCTATAAAAGTTATTCCTCCATTGATGATCAATAGTTCCTGACCAATACGGAAATCACCAAATAATTGCGCTTGGAAATAGTCTAGCGCCAAACAAAGGATCGGAGCTAAAACACAAATCACTGGAACAAGTGTATTGTTGATGCTTCTTTTTGTTAGAATGCCAAATGCAAATAGACCCAATAATGGACCATAGGTATAAGAGGCAATTTTTAATAATAAATCAATGGTACTCTTATTGTCTATCCACTTAAATGCCATGACCATGATTAAAAAAATCAAGGCAAAAATTAAATGGGTTCTTTGTCTAATTTTCTTTTGTTGATCTTCGGACCAGTTTTTATTTCTTTGTAATCCCAATATATCAATACAGAAACTAGATGTTAAAGCAGTGATTGCGCCATCTGCACTTGGGAATAGGGCAGAGATCAATGCAAGAATAAAAATAATAGATAAGTATGGAGGCATATGGTTTAAAGCCAATGTTGGAAATAAATCGTCGCCTGTAGCCGTGATATTATTTTGAGCAGCATATAAATGTAATAAGCCACCTAAGTAAAGGAATAAGCTAATTGCAATTAACATGGTGAACCCAATCGTGATCATATTTTTTTGTGCATCCTTAAGCGTTTTAACTGAGATATTTTTTTGCATCATTTCTTGATCCAATCCAGTCATTGTTAAGGTTACAAATGCACCTCCAATAATTTGTTTCAAGAAAAAGGATTTACTATTTACATCCGTACTAAAAACATCGGAAAGGTGTATGGATGGATTTCCAGCTAAAGCTTGATTTTGCATGGCAGTCAATCCTTGTAAAACTGACAAGTCCAATTCAGATAAGATATAGATACTACAAATAATCAAGCCCAATAACATGCCCGAGGTTTGTAAGGTATCTGTCCAAACAATCGTTTTAACACCACCTTCATAGGTATACAATAAAATCATCACTAAAATCACTACGGTAGTAGCCCAAAAGGGTACATGCATATTGTCAAGGATAAAGTATTGTAAAATTTTTACGACTAAATACAATCTTGCAGTTGCACCAAGTGTTCTGGAAAGAATAAAGAAGGAAGCACCTGTTTTATATGCACTGAATCCCAATCTACCTTCTAGATAATGATAAATGGATGTCAAGTTTAATTTATAATAAATAGGCAGTAAGACATATGCAATGGCGATGTAACCAATTAAATAACCTAATGTAATTTGTAAATAATGAAATGCATCTTTCCCTACTGCACCAGGCACACTCACAAAAGTGACACCACTTAATGAAGTGCCAATCATGCCAAATGCAACCAACATCCAATTGCTATTTTTATTACCAATGAAAAACGACATATTATTACTGTTCTTGCCAGTGATTTTGGCGACACCTAATAACACTAAAAAGTAAAGAATTACGAATATAAAAAGGGTGGTTGCACTCATAGTTGATAATTTGTCATTTTGATATGGCAAAGTAATGAGAATCTTTGACTTTTTTGATTATTTTGTGTCAGATCTTAACTAATTCTAACCAATGAAAATACAATCTGTTACCGTCTTTTGTGGTTCTAAATCAGGAAATCAAATAGGGTTTACAAACCAGGCAATTGAATTGGGTAATGCATTGGGTGAAAATGGGATTCAATTGGTCTATGGGGGAGGTGGTAAAGGCATTATGGGCGCCATTGCAGATGCTGTATTAGCAAAAAATGGTAAGGTGATAGGTATCATGCCAAAGCTTTTATTAGAGTGGGAGGCTCAACACGAAGGATTGACGGAGTTGATTGTTACGGAAACAATGCACGATCGAAAAAAAATATTGTTCGATAAAGCGGATGTGGCAGTGATCTTACCTGGCGGAATAGGAACGATGGATGAATTATTTGAGATGCTTACCTGGAACAATTTAAACATCCATCAAAAAAAAGTGATTGTATTGAATTGGGAAGGTTATTATGCACCATTGATTGCCATGATGGAGCATATGCATAATGAAGGTTTCATGTATGATGATTGGAAAAATAGAATCACAGTTGTGAAAGATGCAGCAGCCGTGATGCAAACGATTAACGCTTGGAGCGAATAGGAAAAGCGAAACCAGCTCTGATAATGGGGTCTGCTCTGTTGAATCCATCTCTGTAGGGAGAATTTGGATTTTTTAGTAGATCAATCATGACACTAAAATAAGTCATCCCATTTTCTGATCTAGTTCCATATCCAATACCAGCCAATAAACTCTCGGCTCCAAAACTTATGCTACGTGATGCCCCTGCATTAACACCTTCAGTACCCCTGTCTTTAAATCTGCTCCATGTATAATTGTATTCTGGTTGAACCTGTATAAAAAACTTTTCAAGTGGCCAGATCCTTGTAAATCCTCCCACACCCATTTGGAAACTTCTGCTAGAAATGCCAGGTAATCCATTGCTTATAGTTGGGTTGAAGGATTGAAAGAATAAATTTGTGGCAGCGCCAATGTCCACATAATCGTTGACACGTTTATAGATTTCAGGATTGAGTCCAATTTGAAAGGAACCAGCACCCCCTCCAATCACTAAATTACCACCAATAAAAAATGGGTTATCATTGATAGCTGGCATGGTTTTTATGACTTCCTGTGCTTTTAAATTCAAGCTAATGCTTAAAGCAAATAGGACTAGGTATATTAAGTTCTTTTTCATGATTTAGAATCAAAAATTTTACCAGCGTTTAAAATATGATTAGGATCAAATACTTTTTTAATGCCCTTCATTAATTCCATGGTGATAGGATCAAACATCACTGGCATAAATGATTTCTGAATAAGACCAATACCATGTTCCCCGCTAATGGTTCCTCCCAGTGATTTTACCAATTCGAATATTTTAAAAAGAATGCCTTGTATCACTTCATTTTCATAACTCTTTTTGTAAAGAGGATGGTTGATTCTAATATGTAAATTTCCATCACCTGCATGTCCATAAGAAACAACTTTAAATCCATTTTCAAGGGCCAATGCTTTAACACCTTTGATTAATTTGGGTAGTTCTGCTCTAGGCACTACAGTATCTTCTTCAATCGTATAACCTGCTGCCACTGAGGCTTCGTTTGCTTTTCTGCGTATTTTCCAAAGTTCCGTTTTTTGTTGGGCATCATCGGCAAAGTATAATTCACCCACTTCAAAATTGGTTAAAACTTCAGCGATGGCTTCCATATCCTTCATCAATACATCTTTATCATTGCCATCTACTTCTATAATTAAATGCGCGGCTAAGTTGTCTGTAATGGTAATCGCAGTGCTTTCACATAATTTGCTAGCTAATTTAATGGACTCAATTTCCATCAGTTCCATTGCACTTGGTGTGATACCTGCTCTAAAAATAGCACTCACTGCTTCACTCGCTTTTTCTAAACTATCAAATGGAGCGAGCATTAATAAATCAAACTTTGGATGCGGAATTAATCTTAAAACAATTTTGGTAACAATGCCTAGTGTGCCTTCACTACCCACAATTAACTGTGTTAAATTATAACCCGTTGCATTTTTCAACACATTCGATCCTGTCCATATAATTTCACCTGTAGGCAAAACAATTTCTAAATTTAAAACATAATCTTTCACTACACCATATTTCACTGCCTTAGGTCCGCCTGAA
>JBILAW010000047.1:0-12890 GCA_044354025.1 Sediminibacterium sp. | reverse complement strand
AAAATGGGATAGGTTTTTGGGGCAGGTTTTTGTACCTTTACTCGAATAGATACTATCCTATGAGCGACGAAAAAAGTTTAAATTTTATTGAAGAAATTATTTCCCAAGACCTAGCATCTGGGAAACACAAAAGTATATTGACTCGGTTCCCTCCAGAGCCGAATGGTTATTTACATATTGGTCATGCAAAAAGTATTTGTTTAAATTTTGGGCTGGCTGAAACTTTTGGAGGCGCAACGAATTTAAGATTTGATGACACCAATCCAGTGACAGAAGACACTGAATATGTTGAAAGTATCAAGGCAGACTTAAAATGGTTGGGTTTCAATTGGATCAAAGAATGTTATGCGTCTGATTATTTTGATCAGTTGTATGCTTTCGCGGTTCAATTGATAGAAAAAGGATTGGCTTATGTGGATGACAGTTCTGCCGAAGAAATCGCACAACAAAAAGGAACACCTACACAGCCTGGAACAGGAAATGCCTTCAGAGAAAGAAGCATTCAAGAGAACTTAGAATTATTTGCTGCAATGAAAGCAGGGGAATATAATGATGGCGAAAAAGTATTGCGCGCTAAAATAGATTTAGCAAGTCCAAATATGCATATGCGTGATCCGTTGTTGTATCGCATTAAAAAAGCACATCACCACCGCACAGGAGACCAATGGTGTATTTATCCAATGTATGATTTCGCACATGGACAAAGTGACTCTATCGAAAATATCACGCACTCAATTTGTACACTTGAATTTATCCCACACAGGGCTTTGTATGATTGGTGTATCGAACAATTGGGCATCTTCCCATCGCATCAATATGAATTTGCGCGTTTAAATATGACTTATACCGTTATGAGTAAGCGTAAATTATTACAGTTGGTGCAAGAAGGACATGTGCAAAGTTGGGATGACCCAAGAATGCCTACCATTAGTGGTATGCGCAGAAGAGGCTATACTGCAGAAAGTATTCGTGATTTCTGTGATCGTATTGGCATCGCCAAGAGAGAAAATATCATTGACTTTAGCCTGCTAGAGTTTTGTGTTCGTGAGCATTTAAATAAAATTGCACAAAGAAGAATGGTGGTGACGGATCCCATTCAATTGATTATTACCAACTATGAACAGGCCGAAGAAATTTTAGATTCAGAAAACAATCCAGAAGATCCTAATGGCGGCACAAGACCTGTTCCATTTAGTAAGGCATTGTGGATTCAAGCAGATGATTTTATGGAAGAACCAACTAAAAAGTATTTTAGATTAGGCCCAGGATTGTCAGTGAGATTAAAGAGTGCTTATATCATAGAGTGCGAAAGTTTTGATAAAGATGCCAACGGAAAAGTGACGACCGTGTATGCAAAATATTTTCCAAATTCTAAATCAGGTTCAGATACATCGGGTATTCACGTAAAAGGGACCTTGCATTGGGTAAGCGCGAAGCATGCCATCCCTGTTGAACTAAACGAGTATGATCGTTTATTCAATGTGGAGGATCCAAGCAGTGCGGAAGGTGATTTTAAATCTTATATCAACCCACATTCTTTGCATACCGTAACGACAGCTTGGGGAGAACCAGCTTTATTAAAGGATGCATTAGAAGATCGATTCCAGTTTTTAAGAAAGGGTTATTTTTATCAGGACACCAATAGTACAAAAGACAAGTTGGTATTCAATAGAACTGTGACCCTTAAAGACACTTGGGCTAAGGAACAAAAGAAATAATTTAAACAGCAACGATGTTATTGGACTTGGAACAATTTAAAAGCCATTGGGCAACTACTTTTCCAGGTATCACTACCCACAACACGCATTTTATCATTGCAGTGAGTGGTGGTGTGGACAGTATCGTACTTGCAGCCTTGATGCAACAGATGGGCGCAAAATGTTCCATTGCACACGCTAATTTTCAATTAAGAGGTGATGAAAGTATCAGGGACGAAAGTTTTGTGCAAGCTTTTGCCACAAAAATGAGCATGCCTTTTTTGACAAAACGATTTGATACATTGGCTTTTGCAGAACAATATAAAATGGGTATCCAACAAGCCGCTAGAGAAATACGCTATGCTTGGTTTGAAAGCTTGATCAAGGAAATGGATGTTCAACCTTACACCAAGCTGGTTTTGCTAACAGCGCATCATGCAGATGACCAAGTGGAGACCGTGCTCATGCAATTTTTCAGGGGTACAGGATTGCATGGATTGACGGGGATTCCAGCTATTAGAACGCATCAACAAAATCTACTTGCTACAGATCACATTGATTTAATTAGACCGTTACTGCCTTTTAGTAAAGCAAGCATCAAAGATTTTGCAAAATTAAACGGACTAGAGTTTGTAGAAGATAGTTCTAATTTAAAAAATGATTATACTAGAAATTTAATTCGCAATCAATTGATCCCACAAATGGAGACCATCTATCCAAATGTGAATCAACAAGTACTTGATACCATTGCAAGATTAAAAGAGGCAGAAGCCATTGTAAATGTTACTGTGACAGCCTATTGGAAAAAGCATATTCGTTTCCCAAAAGGAATTCCAACTATTGAGGTATCAAAATGGAATCAATTGAAAGGCAATGCCACTTATATCTGGGGATTGGTGCAAGCATATGGATTTAAAGCCACACAATTAAAAGAGATTCATAAAATCGCTGGAGCTACTAAGGGTGCGTTTATTGCATCTGCTACCCATCGATTGATTAAATGGGATAACCAAATTCAAATTGTATCCAACCAAGAAGACAAAGTATATGAAACCATTTCAAAAGATCAATTGGTTATAGATACCTTATTTGGAAAATTGCAATTGGAATGGATAGACAATATGGAAGCACTAAAAGTAGACACGAGTGCTACCATGGCTTATTTGGATGCGGATCTATTAAGTTGGCCTTTATTAAATCGTTCATGGGTTGCGACAGATTATTTTTACCCATTAGGACTGCGTAAGAAAAAGAAACTCAATCATTTTTTAGGCAGCTTAAAATTAAGTCCAGCAATCAAGTCAAAGACAACTGTACTTTGTTCTGATAGTAAAATTGCATGGGTGGTAGGACAACGTATTGACGAGCGATTCAAAATTACACCACAAACAAAGCATGTAGTAAAAATTACATTCCTAAGTATATCCTAATCTGCTCTATAAAGCTTGCGACTACATTAAACTGTGCAATAAAGTAAGCTGCAACAATCAAGAATATAACTCCGTAAAGCGATCCCCATAGATGTGCACTATGGTTGATACCGCCTTGTCCTTGTTTTGCTAAATAGGCTGTAATCCCTAAATAAATTGGGCCAAATATAAATCCAGGAATGATGGGTGGGATAATGAAAAAGCCAATTTGTATAGTAGGCATTAAAAAGATACCTGCAAATACAATGGCAGATACAGCTCCAGATGCGCCTAAGCTATTGTAATTATAACGGTCTTTTTGTTGAAGGTAGGTTGGGATTAAACATACCGCTAAAGCAGATAAATATAAAAATAAATATAGCAGTTTTCCATTTTGACCAAATAGCATATTAAAATACTGCTCAACATAATCACCAAACATATAAAAGGAGAACATATTAAATGCTAAGTGCATAAAATCGGCATGTATGAATCCACAACTAATAAAACGATACCATTCATTGTCTCTACTTACGGAATAGGGATGGAAAATTAATTTATCCATGAGTGCTGCATTGTAAAATGCTAAGACGGATACAATGACAGTGACTACAGTGATATATAAGGTAATGCTCATTATTCGTGGTGGTATTTTTCGTTGGCTAAGATACTACAAGCGCGGTAGATTTGTTCGGCAAGAATGAGTCGAACCAACATATGTGGGAAAACAAGTTCTGAAATACTCCATGTGAAATTAGCTCTTTCTTGTATGGTTTCATCCACACCATACGCACCACCAATTAAGAAAATGATTTTTTGTGCACTTTGATTGGCTTTTTGTTGGATTAGATTGGCTAGTCCTGGAGAGCTCAACATTTTACCTTTTTCGTCTAAAAGAATTAACACATCTGTAGGGGTAATTGCTTTTAATATACTCGTAGCTTCCGCTTTTTTAATTTGTGCTGGTTCTGTTAGTTTAGATGGTACAATCAATTGCCAGTCAATAGGGTAATAATGCCTAATTCTTTTGGTGAATTGTTCTACGCCTTCTTTGATATAGGATTCGTTGGCTTTGCCAACGGTGTAGATGGAGAGTTTCATTTTATTTAAAATAAATTTTAATCATTTCATATACTTTTTTACTTGTGGCATCATCAATGGTACCGAGCATTTTAATTAATCTACTTTTATCAATCGTACGGATTTGATCTATCATTACTTGACCATCTCTTTTTTTAAAATTACAGTTGACTCTAGATGGATAATTTTTTATTGTTGAAGTTAAAGGTGCCACAATAATATTAGGTAATGCTTGATTTGCTAGATCAGGGGATATAACAATACAGGGTCTAATTTTATTTATCTCTGTTCCTCTTGATGGTGAAAAATTTGCCATCCATATTTCATTCTTCAATACTACCATGTCCAATCCTCCGGAATTGGATCTTCAAAATCCAACCAATCTTTATCTTCTTGTGTTAGCGTGTGATCCATTTTTTTATAGATTTCTTCCCATCCCGCTCTTGGGTCTACCTCGACAGGTTTAATTACAATACAATCCTCACGAAGTTCTAGTGTCACTTCTTCGTCAAGCTTATATTCTTTAATTAATTCATTGGGGAGTCGGATGCCCTTAGAATTGCCTATTTTGATGATTTTTGCCTTCATATAAATGTTATTACAATGTAATTACTTTTACAAATGTAGGAAATTATTTGAAATGGAGGCGGGTATTTTTACTTGGATGGTTGCTTCGCAACATCCTCTTCGCATTGGTCGTACTCAAAGCCTTGCGCAGTAGTTCCTGCTGCTTGGCTTTTTTGCTTTTCGCATCCTTACAAGTGCACTCGCTGCGCTCGTTTGTTTATTCGACTCATCTGTATTTTGAAGCAAGCTTCAAATCCAGCTTCATCTCATAAACTTCTACTTCGTAGAGCTCTTGACGTCTGCTCGCACGAAAAAGCCCGCACTGTTCGTGCGGGCTTTGTGACCCCGTCAGGATTCAAACCTGAAACCTTTTGATCCGTAGTCAAATACTCTATTCAGTTGAGCTACGGGGCCATTCCACTTACTAACCCAGATCAATAAGGGGTGCAAATATACCTCAAAATACCATTTTACCAAAGGAAAAGGGCAAATAATACCGATAAGACCATCAATTAATAATGCCAGCGAACAAAAGCTTCCATTGCTGCGTATTTGGTTAAACCAAGTTTAGCATACAAATTAGCGGTGTTGGCGTTTCGAATCTCTGCTCTTTGCCAGAACTCTCTTGAATCAGAACCCTGGAATGGAACACTGTCTTTTTGAGATTGATGGATGAATATACCAAAGCGTTTTTTCAAAACCTGGTCGGGGCTCATTGGAACAGCCATTTCTATTTCAGAAATAGCCCATTCTTGCCAAGCACCTTTATACAACCATACCCAACAGTCTTTCACCCAACTGTCACCGGCAGCTTTTAATCGACGCATACTTTCAAATACCACATCTAAACAAACTTTATGGGTACCATGTGGATCGGCTAAATCACCAGCGCAAAATACTTGGTGCGGCTGGATTTTGCGTAAAAGCGCCATGGTTATTTCTATATCTGATTCGCTTAAAGGTTTTTTATCAATCATCCCTGTTTCATAAAAAGGGAGATCCATAAAATGGTAATTATTTTCTGCAATGCCCACGTACCTACAAGTGGCTTTGGCTTCGCATCTTCTTATTAACCCTTTAATTGCTCTAATTTCAGCGCTATCCAAATGGTTGGTTGCTTTATTTGCTAAAAAGGCCCTTGCATTGGTAAGAATATCCTGACTGGTTTGATTATCGATTCCAAAAAGGTCTTCAAATCCAACAGCAAAATCTAAAAAACGAGTGACAAACTCATCTGTCACGGCAATATTACCACTGGTTTGATAGGCCACATGTACATCATGTCCTTGATCGTGTAAGCGCATAAATGTACCACCCATACTAATGATATCATCGTCTGGATGTGGCGAGAAAATCAATACTTTTTTAGAATGTGGTTCACTTCGTTCTGGATGTGCAGGAATCACTGCATTTGGTTTTCCGCCAGGCCATCCAGTAATGGAATCACGTAACATATAAAATACCTGTAAATTAATATCATACACCGATTCTTTAATCACCAATAAGTCAGATAAGCTGTTCTCTTTATAATCATCAGAAGTTAAGCTTAAGACTGTTTTATTTAATTTCAAGGCTAAATCAATCACCGCCTTTTTAATCATCTGTGGTGTCCAATCATTCGCACCAGTTAGCCAGGGAGATTTATGTCTTGTAAGTTCCGTTGCAGCCAATTCGTCAATCACAAAAGTACAGTCATCATGATTTTGTAACACACTTGCAGGTATTTGCTCCGTGATAATTCCTTCCACAGCTTTCGCAACAATATCAGCTTTGTTACTCCAGGCAAGTAACACGATTTTTTTTGCTTTCATGATACTGCTAATACCTACTGTGATGGCTAGTTTCGGCACTTTATTTAAATCATGCCATTCGTATACATTCGCTAGTCTTGTTAATTGATCCAAATGAATCACTCTTGTTTTAGAGTGAAAACTAGAGCCAGGTTCATTAAAACCAATGTGGCCATTTTTACCTATGCCTAATAATTGTAAATCAATGCCTCCTAATTTTTCGATGGCTTGTTCGTAAGCAACACATTTTTCTTTCAATTCCTCCATGCTCCATTCAGAACTAGGCAAGTGAATATTTTTTGGATCAATATCTATATGATTGAATAAATGGCGATGCATAAAACTCCAATAACTTTGGTAGGCGTCTCTTGGAATAGGGTAGTATTCATCCAAATTCACAGTAATTACATTCTTAAAACTAAGACCTTCTTCCTTATGTAATCTTACTAATTCTTTATACAATAAAATAGGAGTAGCACCTGTCGCCATGCCTAAAACACAGGGTAGGCCTTGTGCTTGTTTTTCTTTAATTAATTTAGCAATTTGAGCAGCAACTGCGTTTGAGCCAGTGGCTACATCTTTGTAAATTTTGACTGGAACTTTTTCAAATGATTCAAGCATAATTATGAGTTGTGAATTTGAATATTAAAGTTATAAAAAGGCCTCAATAATGAGGCCTAAATTTTAATCAACTTTATTGATTTTAATAATATTAGTTGGTAAGTGTAATTGAATTGGGGTACTGCCTGTATTGATCACTACATCACCCGTATGAACAAATCCTTGCGCTTTCAAAACTTGGATTTGATCTTTAATAATTTCATCTAAACTTTCTTCCTTATTATAATAGAGCGCCTTCACACCCCAGCTTAATGACAATTGGTTCACTAAGCTTTGTTTTTTTGTGAAGATGAATAAGGGAGATCTAGGGCGGAAACTGCTTAACATAAAGGCAGTATATCCACTTTGTGTCATACCTACAAGTGCATTTGCATTGCTATCTTCTGATAATTTAGAGGCATTGTAACAAACTGCATCACTCAAGAAAGAAGGAGAGTGGGGCTGTGGTTTTAAATCTTCTGAACGATTGTATTTGTATCCATTTTCTTCTACTTCAGTGATAATTTTACGCATTGTTTCAATCACCAATACTGGGAATTGACCTGTTGCAGTTTCTCCACTTAACATCACCGCATCAGCACCTTCAATCACCGCATTGGCAACGTCTGTGATTTCAGAACGGTTTGGTTTCACTCTGTCAATCATGGATTCCATCATTTGTGTTGCCACAATCACTGGCTTCGCTCTATGAATACATTTTCTAATTAATTCTTTCTGGATCAAAGGAATTTTCTCTACTGGTAATTCAACACCTAAGTCTCCACGTGCAATCATAATGGCATCACTTGCAATAATGATATCACGAATATTGGTTAAAGCCTCTGGCATTTCTATTTTCGCAATAATTTTTGCGTTGCTTTTATGTTCGATTAAGATCGCTCTTAACATTTCAATATCAGCCACACGTTTTACAAAGCTCAACGCAACCCAGTCTAATTCTTCTTTGATAATGAACGCGGCATCTTCTAAATCTTTTTCCGTTAATGCTGGTAAAGAAATTTTTGTATCAGGTAAGTTGATTCCTTTTTTTGAAGATATGATACCTCCCAAGGTTACTTTTACTTTTACGTCACCATTCGTTTCTACACTGTGCACCAACACTTCAATCTTACCGTCATCAATCATGATGGTATTGCCTACAACCACATCTCCTGCAAGGTTAGGGTAGGATACATATATTTTTTCAAGCGTACCAACACATTTTGTATTGGTGAATGTTAGGATATCGCCTTCTTTTACTTCTAAACGATTGTTTTCAATTTCACCTACTCTTAATTTAGGGCCTTGTAAGTCGCCTAAGATGGCTATTGTACAATTTAATTCTTTATTGATGCCTCTAATATTATCAATGATTTTCTTTTTGTCTTCATGCGTCCCATGAGAAAAATTTAATCTAAATACATTCACACCTGCAATCACTAAATTTTTTAATTGGTCATAGGTTTCACAAGCAGGACCAACTGTTGCAACGATTTTTGTTTTATGGTGTGTCTGTTTGTAAGTGGGTGTGCTCATTGTACTAATTGGGTTTGTTTTTTCTTTATATGTTAACTAGCTAAGATTTTTACAATCTTTAACCACTCTTCTGAAATTTTTTGCTTTGCTTTTACAGCGTTATCTAAAGGGGTGTATTTCATTTTATTGTCCGCAATACCTACCATAACATTGTGCGTCCCATTCAATAAACTTTCAACAGCATGGTAGCCCATTCTGCTAGCAATCAAACGATCTAAACAGGTTGGTGCACCTCCTCTTTGAATATGTCCTAAAATACATACACGGATATCTGCATTTGGTAGTTTGGTTTTTAAAAAGTCCCCCACTTGATTTCCGCCACCAAATTCATCTCCTTCGGCAACTACAATCAGGTTGACTAATTTTCTACGCTTTTCTTTTTCGGTTAAATTAGCAACCAATGCAATCATATCTGTTTTTGATTCTGGAATTAAAATATTTTCTGCACCAGTGGCAATACCACTATGCAAAGCAATATAACCAGCGTCACGTCCCATTACTTCTACCACAAATAATCGATCATGTGCATCTGCCGTGTCTCTGATTTTATCAATTGCCTCTACAGCAGTATTGACAGCAGTGTCAAAACCAATGGTAAAATCACTACCTGCAATATCTTTGTCAATTGTTCCTGGTATTCCAATACATGGAATATCGAATTCATTGCTAAATTTTTGTGCTCCTTTGAAGCTTCCGTCTCCACCAATGACCACGATACCGTCAATGCCTCTTTTTTTAAGATTTTCATAAGCAATCTTTCGTCCTTCAACTTCAAAGAAATCTTTACTTCTTGCTGTTTTTAAAATAGTACCACCTCTTTGAATGATATTGGCAACCGATCTTGAATCCATTTGAAAAATATCATCTTCGATCATTCCATTGTAGCCTCTAGTCACCCCAAATACTTCTAAACCATGGTATAAACCTGTTCTAACAACTGCTCTGATAGCAGCGTTCATTCCGGGGGCATCACCACCAGAGGTTAAAACAGCTATTTTATGTACTTTTTTAGTAGACATGTTGATTCAATTTGTCATTTAATGTATTGATTTACAATATCAAACCAATACGATGTAAAAGAAACCGAGCTACAAATTTAATCAATTCAGCCCAATTTTCCATTCAATTTATAAACAGTTTTGTCATGCTAACGCATGTTATTAATGTGTAGGAATTAAGTTCTAATGTGAACCTAATCAAAGAATTACAATATAATTCAGCTTGTAGATCTGTATTATATTTTTATTAAATAGATTTCAGCCATCATACATCTTGCACTGCCACCTCCTAAAGCTTCAATGGTAGGGATAGAAATGGGGATTATGGGGTTGTATTTTTCTAAGCTTTTTAACTGAGCAGGTTGCAAGGAAGTATGGGCTTGTTCCGACATGATTAAATGAGGTTTTTCATTCATATCGAATACTTGCAACATATTACCTGCAAAATGATTCAGTTGATCCTGGCTAATAGTAATGACTTCTTTATTGGTTTGTAAAAAACTTTCAAGCAAAATTTGTTTTTCTAGTGCATTAGGAATACCCTCTAAACAAATCACAACAAATTGATTGCCCATGCACATCATTACATTGGTATGATAAATGGGTTGAGCTTTATCATCCACTGCTTTAAAGCTAATAGGCTTGAATTGCATTTTATCGCACCAGTAGGTAAATGCCTCTTTATCTAATCTTTCAGATATACAACCATAGGCAATTTTATTATCATGGTCTAAAACCATACTGCCTGTGCCTTCTAAAAATTTTCCTTCTTTTTCGAAATGGGTTATATCAAGTAGATTTTCAATTTTATAATTAGCTTGTAAAAATTCTATTACGCTTGATTTTCTTTCAGCTCTTCTATTTTCTGCATACATGGGATATAAACAAAGGGTTCCGCCAGCATGGGTGGAAATCCAATTATTTGGAAAAATAGAATCGGGGGTGGAAGGGTCTTTCGTGTCTTGAATAACTTTTACTTCAATTTGATTTGCGCTTAATTGCTCCACCATAGCATCAAATTCAGCAATGGCTAATTCATTGGCATTTTCAATATTGATATTAGATTGAAAAAAATTATTTGCTGCCGTTTGCTGGTTAAAATAAAATTGATAAGGTCGAACCATTAAAATTTCCATATCCAATTTTCATTAAAATAAATTTAACCCTTTTTATTTGCTTTCCAATATCAATAAATCGTTAAAAGCAATCTCATATTCCTTATTCATAGACCTAATTAATGCATTTTTATCATGGTAGCTTTTTTCTACAATATGCATTTTGGCAGGATCAGAATAAATGGCGGGGTTGGCCATTTCTAATTCAATGGCTGCTTTTTCTGTATGTAAGGTTTCTATATTATGCTCAATTTGTGCAATGACTTTTTGTAATTTTTGAATTTGCTTTTGCAAATCCTTGTCAATAGCTTGAGGTTTCACTTCTGCATCTACTGCAGCTTCTTGTTTGCCTTGCTTACGCGTATCTTTAGATCCTGCATTGTTAACAGGTTCTGCTATTTGTGCTTTTTGCTTTGCCATTCTTTCTTTCCATTCAACCCATTCGTCATAATCTCCCTTGAATTCTATGATTTGCTCGTCTTCAATTTCCCAAATCTTATTCGCTGTTTTTGAAATAAAATAACGATCGTGACTTACCAAGATAATAGAGCCATCATATTTTGTCAAGGCTTCTGCCAATAGCTCCACAGTGGCCATGTCTAAGTGATTCGTAGGCTCATCCAACATTAAAAAGTTCGCCTTGCTAATAATCGTTTTAGTTAATGCTACCCTTGCTTTTTCTCCTCCACTCAATACTTTAATTTTTTTATCAATTTCATCTCCACCAAACAAGAAACAACCTAAAAGTGCACGAAGCTCTAAATCTGTTTTTTTGGTACCACATTCTTGCACTTCTTGTAAAATAGTATTGTTCAAGTTCAAAGATTCTAATTGGTGCTGTGCATAAAAACTTTCATCTACATTATGTCCCCAAACCCTTTCTCCTTCATAGCTTTCCATACCTGCCACAATTCTTAATAGGGTAGATTTTCCTTTACCATTCGCACCTATTAAGGCAATTTTATCGCCTCTTTCAATCTCTGCAAATGCGTTTTCTAAAATGCTTTGAGCAGGGTAGCTTTTACTGACACCTTTTAAATCTACCAAAACTTTTCCAGGGGTTTTGTCTACTGCAAAATTGATCCTGATATTTGGTCTTTCAATTTGTACATCCTCAATGACATCCAAACGGTCTAATCTTTTTTGAATGGATTGAGCTTGTGCCGCTTTAGAAGCCTTGGCTTTAAATCGCTCAATAAAACGTTCTTGTTGTCTGATATAATCTTGTTGATTTTCAAATGCCCTTTGCTGTATCTCTACGCGTTGCACTTTCTCTATTTCATAATAGGCATAATCACCGGTATAAAAATTAAGTTGTTGTTGGTATACTTCAACAATTTTATTCACCATTTTATTCAAGAAATATTTGTCGTGACTCACAATCACCACACTGCCTTTATAATGCAATAAATATTTTTCCAACCATTCAATACTTGGTAAATCTAAGTGGTTGGTAGGCTCATCCAGCAATAGTACATCTGGGGCTTGTAATATCATTTTAGCCAATAACACACGCATTCTCCATCCTCCACTAAATTCTTTATAGGGACGGGTTAAATCCTTATTTGTAAAACCTAAACCATGTAAGACTTCCCCTGCCTTATGTTCAATATTATAGCCATCCAACACATCCAATTCATGTAATGCATCCGTGTACTTAATTAAAATATCATTGTCTTCGGGGTTGGCTTCCAATGCGATACCAAGGGCCTCGATTTCTTTTTCTAAGGCACGTACTCTTTCAAAAGCACCTAATGCGACTTCTGTGATGGTCTCACTTGTATCAAAACTCAATAAATCCTGGTGTAAATAGCCAATCGTTGTGTCTTTGCCTTTTTCAACCGTACCTTTTGAAGGCGTGTACTGTCCAACCAATAGTTTCAAAAGGGTTGATTTTCCCGTTCCATTGTACCCAATTAATCCTATTCTTTCACCTGGTTGGATATGCCAAGAAGCATCCGTTACGATTGCTCTAGCACCAAACTCAAAAGTGACGTTTTGTAAGCCTATTAACATATTATTTCAATTCAGTGCGCAAAGTTACAGAGTTGTGGTGGCTATTTATGCATATTTTTGAAAAAAATGTATATGTCTAGAT
>JBILAW010000046.1:0-12904 GCA_044354025.1 Sediminibacterium sp. | reverse complement strand
CTAGTTTTATCAATACATAGCCTCTTTTTTTTGTATCATTGCAGTAGAAATTGACTATGAAAAAAATTGGCATTTACGGCGTACAAGAAAGTACAGCAAATAATAAGGTGGAAGATCTTTATTTGATTGTGGACGAACAGTCTATCTGTTTTGTTGTTAAAAACCATATCGATGGGGAATACATTGCGTTTGAATATTTTGAAAACACCACAGATCAAAATGGATGGAATCAATTATTAGGTTATTTGCAAAATAATTCAAAACTGATTCAATCATTTTATAGACAGGTGCAATTTGTGATGAATACAAAAAGAACGGTATTAACTAAATCTGTGAGCACGGGTGCAGATGCTTTTTACCATAATGAATTTAGTTTGGTAGTTGGCACAAAAATGGAAGAAGAAATTCAGTTACAAAAAATTGGACAAGATCAAGTATTGGTTTATAGTGTACCTGATGCATTAAGTACTTTATTAACTAGGTCTTTTCCAACAGGTAAATGGATCAATTATTTAAGTAGTTTAATTAGCTCCAACCATATGGATGGGGTTTGCGTTGCTGTTTTTAATGATTATTTTATTGTTTTAATCCTACAAAATGGCAAACCACAATTTGTGAATTATTTTAATAGGAGTAGCGACGAACAGAATCAATACCTTGTATTGAACGCTTGTGTTCAAGTAAATATTCAACCTAAGGATTCAAATTTAAATGTAATAGGGTATAGTGCCGAAAGAGATCAATGGATGCAGGAATTAGCTAGTTATTTTGCAAGCGCACAGATGCAACATGCACCAGAAGCAGGTATTGGAGCTTCCTTAAATGCAGATTATCCAAATCATCATTACGCGCCTTACTTTATTTTTTAAGTCGTAATTATGAGAATTATTTCAGGAAAATATGGAGGCAGAAGGATTCATCCACCTACCAATATGCCACATACAAGACCCACCACTGATATTGCGAAAGAGGGCTTATTCAATATTTTGCACAATAGAGTAGCGATGGATGGTGCCACCACATTGGATTTATTTGGCGGTACTGGCTGTATTAGTTACGAATTGGCTTCTAGAGGCGCTGAACAATTGACTATTGTTGAAAAAGATAAGACAATGCTTGATTTCATTAAAAAGAATATCGAGTTTTTGAAGATTGAAAATGCAATGACCATTCAAATGGATGTGTTTCAATTTTTAGCCACTTGCAATCAACAATATGATATCATTTTTGCAGGTCCACCTTATGCATTAAATACGATTGACGATTTACCAAAAATTATTGTTGAAAAAAAATTGATTAGTCCTAAGGGTTATTTTATATTGGAGCATACTCCTCGTAACGACTATAAAACATTTGAAGGCTATAGTTTCCAAAGAAATTATGGTGCCACCATTTTTAGTTTTTTTGAATGCATATAACTAAAGCCGAAGCGCGTACCATATTATCCCAAAAAAGAGCTGCACTGACTGACGCTGAATGTATGAAATTGGATGACTTATTACTAATTCAATTGCAACGTATTGATTGGTCTAGCACCGAAATCCTTGCTAGCTTTTATCCTTTAGCACATAAGAACGAACCCAATACCTTATTGTTCGAAAAATACATCAAGACCTTGTACCCGTTTATTAAGTTTTGTTATCCAATTGTTAATAGCAAAGAAAATCAGATGGATTTTTATTTTGAAACCGAGACCCTACAATTGAATGCATATGGTATTCAAGAACCTTTACCTTTTAACCAAGTAGCTCCAGAAAGTATTGATACAATCTTAGTCCCTTTATTAGGGGTTGATCAAAATGGACATCGTGTTGGCTATGGTAAGGGGTACTACGATCGCTACTTAGCAAAAGCAAGTAAAGGGATGCAAAAAATAGGGGTTTCTTACTTTGAGCCGATGGACAATTTCACTGATACCAACGAATTTGACGTACCTTTGTCTAGTTGTATCACGCCGTGGAATACCTATGAATTTAAATAATCTTTTTTTAAAATCTTTTAGAGTACTGCTCTTACCTTTTGCTGTTGTATATGGTTGGATTGTGGCATTGCGCAATTGGATGTACGCTAAAAAATATTTAAAATCAGTTCATTTTAACCTGCCCATTATTTGTGTTGGCAATCTTTCTTTAGGTGGCACCGGAAAGTCACCCATGGTAGAACATTTATTATCTATTCTTTCCAATGATTATAAAATAGCTACATTAAGTAGAGGCTATAAAAGAAAAACAAAAGGCTATGCATTAGCGGGGGAGCAGTCCACTGCTTTAGAAATTGGGGATGAGCCGATGCAGTTTCATTTGAAATTCCCAAATGTAGCAGTTGCGGTAGGAGAGCGTCGCATAGAAGCCATCCCACAATTGGTTCAGGATATTCCAGATTTGCAAACCATTATACTGGATGATGCTTTTCAGCATCGTGAGATAGATGCGCATTTTAGCATTCTTTTAACCGAATACGATAACCTTTACTGTGATGATTTCTTTATCCCTACAGGAGATTTAAGGGATGAGCGAAAATCAGCCAAAAGAGCCAATATTATTGTTGTGACCAAATGTCCTTTGGATATGACTGAGGATGACAAAGCAGCCGTATTGGAAAAGTTGTATCCAGCGCAACATCAATCTGTTTTTTTCACAGCCATCGCATATGAGACGCCTTATCATATTTACAACCCATCCGACCAATGGGTATTGACCATGCGCGATGAGGTCTTATTGGTTTGCGGTATTGCCAACCCCATTCCTTTAAAAAATTATATACACGAACACACACACACTTATTATCAATTAAGTTACAGCGATCATCATATTTTCTCTATTGAAGATTTAAATGAGATGCGCAATAAATTTGAACAGATTAACGCAAAGAGTAAGCTCATCCTTACCACAGAAAAAGATGCGGTTAGATTGGTGAAGTATTCCAATGAATTAAATGATATTCCATTGTACGTCCTTCCTATCAAACCTTTTTTTCTTTTTAATCAAGCAACTGAATTTAATCAATTGGTCATTGATTTTGTAGCACAATATCATCAACAAACAAATGAACAGTAAAAAAGACAAGAAGAAGTCAAAAACAACTACAAAACAAACCCATTTAACGACAACGTATAAAGGGGTATTAGACATCGCTAAATCTGGTATGGGTTTTATTATCGTACAAGGTTTAGAGCAAGACATATTAGTTTTCCCAACCGATTTTAATACCGCACTTAAAGGAGACGAAGTCCGTGTTAAAATCACCAAAATAAGACAAGGCTCTGGTAAAAAAGAAGGTAAGGTGATGGAGATTGTAAAAAGAAAACAAGTTTCTTTTTCAGGCACGATGCAGATCATGCAACACCATGCTTTCTTCCTTCCCAATACCATCCATCCAATGCCAGATATTTATATCCCAATGGATAAATTAAAAGGGGCTAAGACGGGGGATAAAGTAATTGTACAATTGACCAAATGGGAAAATTCAAATAAAAAACCAGAGGGAGAAGTATTAGAAATATTCACACCAGAGAAGGAGAATGATATGGCCATGAAATCGATTGTGGCAGAATCTGGTTTCCCGTTGGTATTTGATGGTGAAGTATTGGCATTCGCTAAAACTTTATCTGATAAAATTTCACCCGATGAAATTGCAAAAAGAAAAGACTACCGAAAAGTATTGACATTCACGATTGATCCAGTAGATGCAAAGGATTTTGATGATGCCATTTCTTTCCAACATTTAGAAAATGGGCATATTGAAATTGGCGTGCACATTGCTGATGTAAGTCATTTTGTGCAACCAGGTACGGCAGTGGATAAAGCGGCTTATGAAAGGGCTACATCCGTTTATTTACCTGATCGTGTATATCCAATGCTTCCAGAAAGAATCTCGAATGAATTGTGTTCATTAAGACCTAAGGAAGAAAAATTAACTTTCTCTGCCACATTTGAAGTGGATGCTGCAGGAAAGATTGTACATACTTGGTATGGTAAAACAGTGATTTATTCCGATCGTCGATTTACGTATGAAGATGTACAAGAAATTATAGAAACTAAAGAAGGTGACCACAAAGAAGTCATTTTATGGTTGCATGATTATACCCAAGATTTGAGGAAAAAACGTTTTAAAAATGGGGCCATTAATTTCTCTTCACAAGAAGTTCGTTTCACTTTAGATGCCACCGGAAAACCAATAGGCATCACTGTAAAAGAAAGTAAAGCCTCTCATCAATTGATCGAAGAATTGATGTTAAAAGCCAATCAATTGATTGCAGAAAAAATGGGCAATGTGAAAGTAAAAAAAGAAGTTTTGCCATTCCCTTATCGTGTGCATGATCAACCGAATGAAGATAAATTAAACCCTTTTGTGGTATTCGCTAAAAAGCATGGATATCCTTTTAATATTGATTCTCCTGAACATATTGCGCATAGCTTTAATAATTTAATGTTAGCGTCAAAAGGCAAACCAGAGCAACATGTTTTAGAGCAATTGGGTATTCGCACGATGGCCAAAGCGGTGTATACCACCAATAATATTGGCCACTATGGATTAGGCTTTGAACACTATTGTCATTTCACTTCTCCAATACGTAGATATCCTGATGTACTTGTGCATAGAATCGTACAGAGTGTGTTAATGGGCAATGCCATGAATGACGAAGGATTAGAGGAAAAATGTGCACATTGTAGCATGCGTGAAAGAGCAGCAATGGAAGCAGAGCGTGCTGCCAATAAATACAAACAAGTTGAATTCATGCGCGATTATTTGGGACATAGTTTCGAAGGTATCATTAGTGGGGTTGCAAGTTTCGGCTTCTTTGTGGAAACAGTGGAGCACAAATGCGAAGGCTTAGTCTCCATTGCAAGCTTGTCTAAATTTGATGACTTTAGATTGATTGAAGGAGATTATGCTTTAGTAGGTTCTAGGTCGGGTCGTAAATTCAATATGGGGGATAAAGTGGTGGTCAAAGTAGCCGCAGCCAATTTGGACAAACGCCAATTAGATTTTGAATGGGAAGTGAATGGGATGCTGAATAAAAAAGATTGAGTTACAATTAATAAGCTGTCAAGGTTTCTTCAAAAAAAATCCCTTCCTCTGCTAAGCATTTTAAGATGGGTTGGTAGATTCTTGCATCAATTGGAATATGCAATCCTGTCATTTGAATTTCACCTTTTAAATAAGCACATACACCCATCGCCAATGGTAAACCAACTGTAGTAGCCATGGCAGTATTGATGGCGTCATCCCCAGTGAATGTCATGCTGCTATCTAATTTAAATTGTCGTTCACCAATGCTGTATTCAATTTCGTGTAACATCACCACCAAATCTTTGTCGGTATCTGCAAGTTTCCATTTATCTTCTAACAACCATTGTAAGATGCTTGCATTGGAATTAAATTGAGCTGGAATTGAAGTAGACTCGTACAATCCAATGAATTCAAGTTGTTCCTTGATCTGTGGATCTTGATTAAATTTCGTTAAGACCTGCTCTAATTTATTTTTTTGAAGATGACTATTAAACCAATGTTTAACAGTGGTATTTGGTGCTAATTCAATGGTTGTCTCATCTGTTAAATTCAATTGTACGATGGCATTCCAGCCAGTGCAAAATGCTGGATAGCGTAGGGTAGTGCGCACAAAATTGTGTACACCATGTAAATGATAGGTATCGATATAAGACAAGGAATTTCTATTAGGATAATAAGCCAAATCGCCAATACCAGGCAATTTCACAATCGGTGTTTGATGAAAAATTTCAGGATAAGTTTTAGTTAAAGTAGCCCCTTCTTCTAAATAAATGGCACCTGCTTTTCCTGCTAAAATAATGTTTCTAGGATTCCAACTGATTTTATAATGCCAAGGATTGTCATCACTTTCTGGTGCAATCAATCCGCCACAATGCGATTTAAAGCTGGTAATTTTGCCTCCTTTTTCATGAATCTCATCTATGATCGCCATGGCACTCATATGGTCAATTCCGGGATCTAAACCCATTTCACAAAGGAATAAAAGTTGTTTAGCTTCAATTGCTGTTGCTATGGAACGCATATTATCGTCCACATAAGAGGCTGTGAACAATGGTTTTTCAAAATGTAAGCAATCTTTAGCCACTAAAAAATGTAGTTGAGCAGGCAGCATGGAGACCACGATATCCGCTTTTTGAACCAAATTTTGACGATCTATTTCATTTTTGATGTCGATGCCAAGGGCAGTTCCATTGGGGGCATTATTCCACTTATTTTTAGCTGTTGCTTCATCTCCGTCTGCTAGTACAATATACCAGTCATTTTCAACCGCTTTTTGTTGTAAATATTGGATTAAAACTGTGGCAGATTTGCCAGCTCCAATAATGAGAATTTTTTGGCCCATTGTTGAATGTATAAGTGGTTAAAAATGTATGGGTTAAAGTTAGTATTTATTACCAAAAACTGTGGATAAAATTGTGTAAATTAATACTGATTTTAAGCATAAAAAAGGGGTCAAAAAGGTATCTTCGTAAACGTACGTATCCTAGGTCTTTTTGGGCACAGGAAATAGACTATAAGAAACAAAAAATATGGAAGAAAATTTAGGTGGAAATTTAGGTCTAGAACAGACCCAAGACAATGATCGAGTGATTAGAGTCAACATCGAAGAGCAAATGAAAACCTCTTACATTGACTATTCTATGTCTGTGATTGTAGGTCGAGCTTTACCAGATGTTCGTGACGGTTTCAAACCTGTTCACCGTCGTGTTTTGTTTGCAATGCACGAGTTAGGAAACAATAGCAATAAAGCGTATAAAAAATCTGCTCGTATTGTTGGAGAAGTGATGGGTAAATTTCACCCACACGGTGACACCGCTATTTATGACACTTTAGTGCGTATGGCACAGGAGTGGACCATGCGTTATAGATTGGTAGATGGACAGGGTAATTTTGGTAACCAAGATGGTGATCCACCAGCAGCGATGCGTTATACGGAAGCTCGTTTGCAAAAGATTTCCGAAGCCATGTTGGATGATTTGGAGAAAGACACCGTAGATTATCAATTGAACTTTGATGATAGCTTATCCGAGCCAAGTGTACTACCAACAAGGATTCCACAGCTTTTAGTAAATGGATCTTCTGGTATTGCGGTGGGTATGGCGACAAATATGTTGCCTCATAATTTGAATGAAGTAGTGGATGGATGTATCGCTTTTATCGACAATAAAGAGATCACGATCGAAGAATTAATTGCAATTGTAAAAGCACCCGATTTTCCTACAGGTGGTGTGATTTATGGTATGGAAGGCGTGAAGCAAGGTTTGATGACAGGCCGTGGTCGTGTGGTGTTGCGTGGAAAGTGCAATGTAGAAACTAAAGCCAATGGTCGTGAGATGATTGTGATCAATGAAATTCCTTACCAAGTGAATCGTGATCATTTAACAGATCGTATTGGTCAGTTGGTAGTAGATAAAGTAGTGGAAGGTATTACGCATGTCAACAATGAAAGTAATAAGCGTGAGGGAACCCGCATTGTGATTGAATTACGTAAAGATGCAGTTGCACAGGTAATCATCAACCAATTATTCAAATTCACAGAATTGCAAACCAGTTATGGTATCAACAATGTGGCGTTGGTAAAAGGTCGTCCAAGAATTTTGAACCTAAGAGATTTAATTTTAGAGTTCGTTGATTTTAGAATGGAAGTGGTGATTCGTCGTGCTAAATTTGAATTAAGAAAAGCCGAAGAGCGTGCACATATTTTAGAAGGCTATTTAATTGCCTTAGATCACCTAGACGAAGTCATTCGCTTGATCAGAAATTCTCCAAATCCTGATGCAGCTAAGGAAGCTTTAATCACAGCAGGATGGGGTATTTCAGAGATTCAAGCGAAAGCAATTTTAGAATTAAGATTGCAACGTTTAACGGGCATGGAGCGTGAAAAAATTAAAGAAGAATTTGATCAATTAATGAAGTTAATTGCTTCTTTAAAAGAATTATTAGGTAGTGAACATTTACGTTTTGAATTGATCAAAACAGAATTATTAGAAGTAAAAGAAAAGTTTGGTGACGAGCGTAAATCTGAGATCCAATACTTAGCGGATGAAATGCGTATCGAAGATTTAATCGAAGAGGAAGATGTGGTGATAACCATTTCACATTTAGGATATATTAAGCGTACATCTGCCACTGAATATCGTCAACAAAAGCGTGGAGGTCGCGGTGCCATTGGTTCTAAGACAAGAGAAGAAGATTATGTAGAGCATTTATTTATTGCATCTACCCACGACACTATGTTGTTCTTTACAGAAAAAGGAAGATGTTTCTGGATGCGTGTGTATGAAATTCCAGAGGGTGAAAAAACAAGTAAGGGTAGAGCGATCCAAAACTTAATTCAACTTCCACAAGACGATAAAGTAAAAGCCATTATCGAAGTGCGTAATTTGGCAGACAAGGATTATGTGAACAATCACTATATCATCTTATGTACTAAGAAGGGTATCATCAAGAAAACATGTTTGGAAGAATTTAGTCGTCCAAGAGTAAATGGTGTGAACGCTATTACGATCAATGAAGGCGATGAATTATTAGCAGCACGTTTAACGGATGGTAACAATGAAGTGATGATGGCCGTGAAGTCTGGTCGTGCTATTCGTTTCCCAGAAGAAAAAGTAAGACCAACAGGAAGAGGCGCGATTGGTGTTGCAGGTATCGAAGTGGATGATGATACGGACGAAGTGGTTGGCCTAGTTTGCGTAAGCAGAGAAGACAAGGACCGTACCATTTTAGTAGTGAGTCAACAAGGTTATGGTAAGCGTACTCCAATTGACGACTACCGTATCACCAATCGTGGTGGTAAGGGCGTTAAAACAATCAATGTGACTGAAAAAACGGGATCCTTGGTTGGCTTAATGGATGTATTAGAAAAAGAAGACTTAATCATCACTTGTAAATCTGGTGTAACTATTCGAACTAGTATTGCTGATATTAGAGAAGCGGGTAGAGCAACACAGGGCGTTAAATTGATTCGTTTAGACGAAAACGACGAGATTGCCGCCACTTCTAAGATCGAAGAACAAGACGTTCCAGAAGAAGGTGAAATTGCTGATATAGAAGCTGTTACAGAGGATACTTCAACTAAATCAGACTTAAACGTAGGGGATGATGCACCTGCTGAGTTTGATGATACTATTAATAATGAAGGTGACGATACGCCCGAAGCATAAATTAATTAACTTAGAACTTTAAAATAATCATTATGAAAAAATGGATTGGTGCAATGTTTATGATGACATTGATGCAAACAGCTTTCGCTCAAGACTTTAAAAAAGTGGAGACAGGCTTATTATTAGGTAATTTTGAGGTTGCTAAAACAGAATACGAAAAAGCTGTTGCTAAAAAAGCAAGCCTAGAAACAACTGCAGAAGGGTATTACTGGAAATCAAAAATTTATGCAGGTTTATCTAAGGATCCAGCTGCTAAATATCCAGATGCTGCTGAGAAATTATACAAAAGTTTAGAAGACTATATCAAGGCCGATCCTGAATTCACTTTTGCCATTAAAAGTGGACAAGAACCATTTTTTGAAGTGTATATTAAAAGCTTTAAAGATGGCGTAGCTGCTTTTGGAGAAAAGAAATGGAAAGATGCTGCTGAAAATTTTGGTAGAGGAGTGGAATTAAGTGATATCATTTTTTCAAAAGGTTGGTCTACAAATAAGCAACCATTTGATACGACTACTTTAATGTATGCTGGTTATTCGAATCAAAATGCTGGTAATGATGACCTTACTATTAAATATTATACTAGAATGATTAATGCGAATATGAAATCGCCTGATCTATTAGATATGTATAAATTTGTATTGATTAAGGCAGCAGAGAAGAAGGACAAAGCCTTATTTGATCAATATTATACCATTTCAGAGAAGAATTATCCAGAAGAAAAATGGTTTGAATTTAGAGCAGATTACATTGATAAAAATTTGACAGCAGAGGAAAAAGTAGCTGCTTATGAAGCTCAAATTGCTGCGAATACGATCAATGAAACAGAATGTCAAATGTATGGTGACATGTTTATGGCTTCCAGAAACGTAGATGGTTTATCTGACGATAAAGCAAATTATTTCTTAGATAAAGCTGCAGATGCATACATGAGAGCCTATAAATTGAACACTACAAACTTTGCTGCTGCTTTTAACGTGGGGATTAGTTATTACAACCAATACACTGTATTAGACGACCAATTTGGAAACAATATCAGAGCATTACAACAAATAAATGCGAATAAGCCAGTTGCGCCTAAAGATCCAAAGAAGAAATTGGCTTTTGATGCTGCTTTTAAAGCACAGCAGGATTCTATCAAAAAATTGAATCTAGCCCTGGATGCACCAATGAAAGCAAAAGTGGACCAAGCCATTGAGTGGATCGAAAATGCCTTCAATATCATTAAGGATAGAGCAACCTTAAATAGAAATGAGAAGAATGTAGCTTCTAGATCTGTAGATTTTTTAGCAACATTATATGCTGCTAAAAGAGACAAGAACAGAGCCAACCAAAAGGTATATGATGAGTTAGACGCTAAGTTTACCAAATACGATTTGTTGCACGACAAATACCAATAGATGATCATCATTGGTTGAATCCAATTCAATGACTTATATATATTAAAAGCCTTCCCAAACGGGAGGGCTTTTTTATTACTTCAAAAGGATACTGTCATTGTATAGTCCAAGCTAATCTCAACAAAGACTAGTAACAGGGTATTATGTGTAATATACTATTTAACATAATGTTAATTATAAGCAATTAATATAGGTTTAAATCTATACTAATACTGTTTGTTCAATACAAAATAGGTTGTATTTTGTAGGATAAACAGATCACATTATGCCATTACAATCATCTAGACGAAAATTTGTGCAGGACGCTGGTTTAGCATCTATCGCTTTAAGTTTAAGTCCACAGTTTATCAAAGCGCAATCCAATGCTAAAAAGGAAATCATTAAGATTGGAGTCATTGGTACTGGATTTAGAGGCCAAAATCATATTGAATTATTGGTGCAACGTCCAGATGTGGTGCTTGTCGCATTTGCAGATCCGGATGAAAAGATGTTAGCGGATGCCCAAAACATCCTTAAAAAAGCTGGAAAAACAGCTGCTATAGAGTATAAAAATGGCAAGGAAGACTATAAAAACCTACTTAAAAGAACAGATATTGACGCAGTCATCATTGCTACCCCTTGGGAATGGCATATCCCTCAGGCGGTAGAAGCAATCAAAAATGGCATTATTCCAGGCGTAGAAGTCTGCGGTGCTATCAATATAAAAGAATGTTGGGATGTGGTGAACGCAAGCGAGAAATACAATGTACCGGTGATGTGTTTAGAGAATGTATGTTATCGTCGTGATGTATTGGCGGTCTATAATATGGTTAGAAAAGGCTTATTTGGGGAATTATTGCACTTACAAGGAGGTTACGAGCATGATTTAAGGGGTGTTAAGTTCAATAATGGCATAACTGCCTATAATTCAGGGGTTGAATTTGGGGATAAAGGCTATAGTGAGGCAAAATGGAGAACAAACCACTCCTTATATAGGAATGGTGAATTGTATCCAACACATGGACTTGGGCCCGTGGCTATGATGACCGATATCAATAGAGGCAATCAATTAACAAGGCTATCTTCTGTGGCTACGAAGGCTAGAGGTTTACATAAATATATAGTTAACCACCCACAAGGTGGTGAAAATCACCCTAATGCGAAATTAAATTTTAAATTGGGAGATATAGTAACAACGAGTATCCAGACCTATAATGGAGAGACAATTTTGCTAACACATGACACCAATTCTCCCCGTCCTTATAATCTGGGCTTCAGGGTTCAAGGTACTCAGGGTCTTTGGCAGGATTTCCACGCTGGTCAATTTTCGGCTGGACATATCTATATAGAAGGACTTTCTCCTAAAGCGCACCAATGGGAAAACCCAGAAGCCTATTTAAAGCAGCATGACCATCCATTATGGAAGCGTTATGAGGCAGATGCTACTGGAGCTGGTCATGGTGGAATGGACTTTTTTGTAATCAATGCCTTCTTAGAGTGTATTAAAAGAGCCGTGCCGTTCCCGATGGATGTATATGATTTAGCCACTTGGTATGCGATTACGCCTTTGTCTGAGAAATCAATTGCTGAAAATGGTCAAGTACAAGAAATACCAGATTTCACCCGAGGTAAATGGAAAAACAGAAAGCCAGACTTTGCAATGGATGACCAGTATTAAAGTATTTGATTGAATGCTTTCAATAATTGAATCTGGTTATTGGTACGGTCTAAATTTTGACCTGGTCTTTCAACACGGTAATACCTATCTAATTCTAGAAAGTCAGTCAAGAATCGGAGTGCTTGCATATAGATGATACTTTGTCCTGAAAATGCAAAATGGTCTTTCTCAAAATTTGTTAAGAACTCCCCCATCGCTCCTAAATAGCCTTCTTGTATTGCAATCCATCTTTCCGGAAGCACTTTTATGAGGTTTAAATCCTCGCAAGCTTCATTCACTGGACAGAGGTAGGTTCTGCACATGTCACCTACATCGCTAATATAATAACCTGGCATAGTGGTATCCAAATCAATGACACAAATAGCTGCATCTTCCTTAAACAAGACATTGCTAATTTTTGTATCATGGTGTGTGACACGTAAATGCGCATCTTGATGTCCTGTAAAATGCAGCCATTGTTTTACATAAGCTTGATGTGATTGTAAAAACAAGATGGCCTCTTTTGACAGAGAAATTCTATTGGCATCTCCATGTATCAAAGCTTGTTCAAATTGATGGTATCTTAAAGCAAGGTCATGAAATTGTGGGATAGTGACTTTTAAATCTGCGATTGGGAATTCAATTAAACTAGCAGTGAATTGTCCAAATTGATTGGCAGCTGCTTTTGCTTG
>JBILAW010000145.1:0-3796 GCA_044354025.1 Sediminibacterium sp. | reverse complement strand
ATTGTCCAAATTGATTGGCAGCTGCTTTTGCTTGAGACGCAGTTGATAATACATCTAGGGCAATACCGTCTATTTTTTTAAATGCACGATAGTGTTTCCCGGCCCATTCAATCAAGGTCTCCCCTCTTAAATTTGGCACCAAATGCGTAAATAATTGATCCGGTTGATTGGTATTGTAATACTGACCAATCGCTTTTATATTATGATCAATCGCAAAAGGGTCTTTAAAAACTTGGGTATTGATATTTTGTAGAATAAATTCACCTTGCACCGAACTTACTTCAAAAGTTTGGTTGATTAACCCTTGCGTTAACGGGATAGCGTTCGCATTTCCCCATCCATATTGATCAAATATTGATTGCATCATAATCTTGATAAATGTACAAAATTAACGGCTTACTGACTATCTTTAAGAACTAAATATTAATCGTATCATCACCATGGACAGAAGAAAATTTATCAATTTAAGTGGATTAGGAATCACCAGTTTTTCGATACCAAAATTCATCCAATCAGGAAATCCATCTAATTTAATTCAACCCATTGTGGCATCTACTTGGGATGCTGGAATCAGAGCCAATGTAGCAGCTTGGGAAGTGTTAAAAAATGGAGGTCATGCATTGGATGCAGTAGAACAAGGTGTGATGGTGACTGAAAATGAAATCAATTGTTGTGTTGGTTTAGATGCCAACCCAGATAGAGATGGTTTTGTTACTTTAGATGCTTCTATTATGGATCATGAATTTAATTGTGGTTCTGTTGCATTTTTAGAACGCATCAAACATCCTATATCAGTCGCAAGAAAAGTGATGGAAAAATCACCCCATGTGTTTTTGGTGGGTGCAGGTGCGCAAGCATTTGCTTTATCGAATGGGTTTAAATTAGAATCTGGTGCATTATCAGAAGAAGCGAATAAGAATTATAAAGCTTGGTTGAAAACATCCAATTACAAACCAATCATTAACGTAGAGAAAAATCAATCTGTTACTTACAATGATCCTGCATTCAATGCGCCAACAAAATTAACAGATGGTGAATGGAATCATGATACGATTGGGATGATTGCATTGGATCAATTTGGCAATCTAAGTGGTAGTTGTACCACCAGTGGTGCAGGTTTTAAAATGCGTGGTCGTGTAGGAGACTCCCCTATTATTGGTGCGGGTTTATATGTTGACAATGAAGTGGGTGCAGTGGTGGCGACTGGTCAGGGGGAAGATGTGATCAGAGTGGCTGGCGCAAGTGCTGTAGTAGAATGGATGCGTCAAGGTAAAAGCCCAGAAGAAGCTTGTAAGCTTGTCGTTGAAAAAATTAATCGAATAAAAAAAGAAAAAGCAAAAGACATTCAAGTTTGTTTTGTTGCCATTAATAAAAAAGGGATGGTTGGTGCTTATGCTTTGCAAAAAGGATTTAATTTTTCTGTGTGCAATAAGGAAGGCAATATATTGAATGATGCAGGATATTTAATTTAAGAGTTGGTTTTGAATTCTTTAATCAAATGACACATTTAAAGTTGTTAAATAAAAAATAAAGATGTCAAAAGTTTTACTTGAAATTGCAGCATTTAGTATAGAAGCAGCTTTGAATGCTTTAAATGCAGGGGCAGACAGAATTGAATTTTGTGAGAATCCAATGGAAGGAGGCACTACCCCTTCTTATGGAAGTTTATTATTATTGTCTCAGTTAACCAAGCAGCCAATTTTCCCAATCATACGTCCAAGAGGAGGAGATTTTTTATACACAGATAAAGAATTTCAGGTGATGCAAAACGACTTGATGGCTTGTCAGCAATTAGGTTTTAAAGGAGCAGTGATTGGACTATTGAATGCAGATGGAAGTATTGATACTAAAAGAACAAGTGCATTGATTCAAGCCGCAGGCAATATGGAAATTAGTTTTCATAGAGCATTTGATCGTTGTCAAGATCCCTTTTTGGCTTTAGAACAATTGATTGATATTGGATGCAAAAGAATTTTAACAAGTGGTCAAGTGCCGAATGTAAGCAATGCCATTCCAATGATTCAACAATTGGTTGAAAAAGCAAATGATAGAATCATTATTTTACCTGGAAGTGGTTTGCGAGCAGATAATATTGCAACCATTGTTGCGCAAACAGGTGCGAAGGAAATGCATAGTTCTGCAAGAAAAGCGATGCCTTCTAAAATGGCATTCAATCAACCAAGCATGCAAGAAAACATGCAGTATTTTGATGTAGATGTAGATGAAATTAAAGCAATGTTTTCTGCAATTAATACAGCATCCTAACCTTAATGGTCTCTTTGACTTCTTTTAATAGCGCCATGGCTTGCTTGGATAATTTACTATCCACATCCAATACCACATATCCAATTTCATCATTTGTTTTTAAGTATTGGCCAACAATATTGATCTTGTTTTTAGACAACAAAGTATTGATTGCGCCCAATACACCCGGTACATTTTTATGGATATGTAAAATGCGATGTGCACCATCTACTGGTGGCAAACTCAATGATGGGATGGTATGAGATCCATTGGAGACGCCTCGCTCCAAGTACTGGTATAATTTAATGCTAACATCTTCCCCAATATTTTCTTGTGCTTCTTCTGTGGATCCGCCAATATGTGGTGTCAATAAGACATTGGATAAACCTTGTAATGGGGTGTTAAAAGCATCTCCGTTTTTTTCTGGTTCAATAGGGAATACATCTATCGCTGCACCAGCAATATGTTTTTCTTTTATGGCTTCTGCTAAAGCATCTAAATCCACCACTTCTCCCCTTGCATAATTGACTAATATAGAACCTGATTTAAATTGCTTTAACACTGCTTTGTTTATCAAATTTTTTGTTTGGTTGGTCTCTGGTACATGCAATGAAATGATATCTGAACTACTCACAATTTCTTTAATCGATTTTCTTGCCTGCGCATTGCCTAATGGTAATTTCGTTTCAATATCATAAAATTGTACACGCATCCCCATTGCTTCTGCCATCACACTTAATTGTGTTCCGATATTGCCATAACCAATGATGCCCATTGTTTTGCCTCTTAATTCAAAACTTCCTTTAGCCTCTTTATTCCAAATGCCATTGTGTGCTGCTTTGTTTTTATCTAAAATTCTTCGAATTAATAAGATGGAAGCGCCAATAACCAATTCAGCGACACTTCTGGTATTGCTATAAGGCGCGTTGTAAACTGCAATTCCTTTTTGTTTACAAGCTTTTAAATCCACTTGGTTGACACCAATGCAAAAGCATCCAATTGCTTGCAATTTTTTTGCACTATCCAATACCTTCTTAGAAATAAATGTTTTTGAACGAATGCCCAAAATATGCACGTCCTTGATCACTTTAATCAATTCTTCCTCGCTTAAAGCCCCAGCTACTTTCTTCACATCCGCATACCCTTGTTGTTTGAAGTATTGTACCGCTTTGTCACTTATATTTTCTAAAAAAAGTACTTTAATTCTATCTTTGGGATAGCTGGTTAGGTCAATTTTGCTCATATTACAAAGTTAATTTAAAATCTGCGTTTTGACTTCAATCACAATATTTTATATCTATTTTACGTTTTATAGTTATACCCTATAAAAAACTAACAGATGATCGTTCGATGCTTTTTATTGATACAAATTTTATTACTGACTGCTTCCTGTGGATCAAGTCAGGGTCCCAATTATTTAGGTGCTGCCAATAATTTCACCTACAATAAAATATCTATTGGAGAAAAGGAACAATATGCCGAAGCGATTAAATTAAAGTACCAATCCATTTTAGGGAATAAAAACTTTAGTGGTCAAATTTTAGTTGCAAAA
>JBILAW010000045.1:0-13190 GCA_044354025.1 Sediminibacterium sp. | reverse complement strand
AACTTCTTCTTTTTGAGCGGATACGCCGCGCTGAGCATACAATGACATGGCTATAAATTGATTTTACAACAAAGGTACAATTGTTTTACATTTGTACCCTATTTACAAGATAAAGATGAAGGTTCACTACGATTTAACTTCCCTACCCCAATTTAAAGACGCCATTGTGACAATGGGCGCTTTTGATGGCGTACATAAAGGACACCAACAAATCATTCAAAGAATGAAGCTATTGGCCCAGCAAGTGGAGGGAGAAACCATCATCATTACTTTTCATCCGCATCCTAGAAAGGTCATCTCTTCAGTACCTGGTGAAATCAAACAATTGAGCAATATTAAAGAAAGGATTCAATTGTTAGAAGCAGCAGGAATAGACCATCTAGTGATCATCAATTTTGATTATAAATTCTCTAATTTATCTGCAGCGGAGTATATAGAAGATTTTTTATACCAATATTTTAAGCCCAATACTGTCATTGTGGGCTATGACCATCATTTTGGAAAAGGCAGAAATGGCGATATTGAATTATTAAAAACAATGGGGGCAAGATTGCATTTTAAAGTAGAAGAAATCAACGAACAACTGGTCCAAAATGAAATAATTAGCTCCACCTTAATCAGAAATTATATTTCAGAACATGAAATCAAAAAGGCCAATGATTTACTAGGCTATGCCTATTGCTTTGAAGGATTTGTTGTGAGGGGGAATCAATTGGGTAGAACCATTGGGTACCCCACTGCTAATTTACATATCAATGACGAAGAAAAATTGATCCCAGCTAATGGCGTCTATGCTGTAAAAGTAAAGGGGGATTGCACCAATCATGCAATTGTCGAAGGCATGATGAATATTGGAATTCGCCCTACTGTAGATGGACAAAAGAAAGTGATTGAAGTGCATATTTTTAATTTTGATCAAGATATTTACGAACAGTACATCACCGTATTGGTCTATGAATTTATTAGAGGAGAAGTTAAATTCGATGGATTAGACGCTTTGAAAAACCAACTGCATCAAGACAAAATAACTGCTACTACAATTTTAGCTAAGTACGACGCTAAACTTGATTAAGACATTATTTTAACCACCAATTCTTTTAATAAATCTGCATCCGTATTGCTTGCATCATTGATGCCTAATACCCTAAGATTGTATTCATGAATCAATAAAAGTATTTGTTCCACTTTTGCAGGATTATAATGTCTAGTAGCCGCCATCGTAGTTTTAATAGAAAAGAAATTCAAACCTACTTCTGCCATGATTCTTTTTTCATCATTGGTTCCTAAGCCATAGACTGCATATAGTTTACTAAAAAAACCATAGAGGGTCGGAAGGATCAACTGAATGGGCGCGGCTTTTTGATTGGATTCAAAATATTGAATCATTTGAATGGCTCTTGAGAATTTTTTATGTGCAATCGCATCCTGAAATTCAAAGGCATTAAATTCTTTGCTAATGCCAATATATTTTTCGATATCGTCTTCGGTGATTTTTTTTCGATCCCCTAAATTCACCATTAGTTTTTCTAATTCATTTTTGATCCTGCTTAAATCATTGCCAATATGATCCACAATAATTTGTACCGCTTTAGGGCTAATTTGATAGCCATTTTCTGCCACCCACTGATTGACCCAATCAGGCAATTTGTTGTCATACATCTTCTTGGTACTAACAACAACCGCTTTTGTTTTAAGCAATTTCGCCAATGCAGAACGCCCATCAACATTTTTGTCTTTATGGGCCACAATTAGGATGGTAGACGATAAGGGATTTTCAATATAAGAAACCAATTTCTCAATTGAATTCATTTGTTGGGCCTCTTTTATGATGACTACCTGTTTTTCTGCAAATACAGGATATCGTTTACAAGCGTTGAGTACTTCAGCCCAATCGGCATCTTTGCCATAAAAAACAGTCAAATTAAAGGCTTGATCTGCCTCAGGTAATAACTTGTTTTCTGCATACTGTACTACCTGATCTATATAGAATGACTCTTCCCCTTCCAGCCAATAAACGGCGTCGAAGACGTTATTTTTCCAATTGGATAAAATTTTAGAAATAGGCATCCCCAAAGATATACAGGAATGGCGTTTTTTTTATATCTTTGCAAATAAATAAACATATTTTATTATGAGCAACGAAAATTCAGGCAACGGAGGCAAAATTATAATTGGCGCTTTAGCGGTTGCCCTAATTGGTTCATGGATCTACTTTAGTACTTCTAAAACTGAAATCATTGGGAATTACACCACTCAAGTAAATAAATTAGATAGTGCTAAAAATGTTTTACAAGCTGATTTTATTGCGGTTTCTGCAAAAGCAGACTCATTGACACAGCAAAACACATCATTACAAGGAGATTTATTGTCTAAGTCAAAAGATATCCAACAATTAAAATCTAATATCAGCACCCTCTTACAAAAAAAGAATGCAACTGATAAAGAATTAGCAGAAGCTAAAACAATGATCGCTGAACTAAACGGGAAAGTGACTGGGTTATTCACTGATTTAGCAAAAGCACAAGAAGAAAACAAAGTATTGACAGTAAAGAACGAAGTATTAGCTACTGAAAATACCAACCTAAACACGAATTTAACTTCCACTACAAAGGAAAAGGAAAGATTACAAGATATTGGTTCTACCTTAAATGCATCTGCATTTAGTATCCAAGCTGTTTTAGTTAAAGAAGATGGTTCTGAAAAAATGACTACCTCTGCAAAAAAAGCAAATACCCTTCGTTTGACTTTCCAAATTGATAAAAATAAAATTACCCCTTCTGGTACACAAGATCTATTTGTTTGTATCACTGCACCTAATGGTGTAAGTTTTAGCGAAGGAGGTAAAATCAATACTAGAGAAGATGGCACTAAAGCCTATTCAAATAAAATAGCTGTGCAATATGTACAAAATGCTGTTTTACCAATTAGCTACGACATCAAACAAAGTGCTAAATTAATTGAAGGCGAATACTTAGTAGAAGTATACAATAATGGTTTCAAAATTGGCGAAGGAAAAACTACTTTGAAAAAAGGTGGATTATTCTAACCCTCAAAAATACCTATAAAAAAAAGCCACTCAATTTTGAGTGGCTTTTTTTTACTTGAAACCCATCTAATTTAATACGTCAACTCAATATTGTTGTCTTGTAATTCACTTCCTACATTTAATAAAGAGAAATTATTATAAGACAATGCATAAAACCATAATTGGATTGCTGCAGGAGAAATATTTTCTACGAAAAAGTTTACTTTATTTAGATAAACAAATAGTTTTTCATTTAAAGTAATCCCATTTTCTTCTGCGACCCATTGATTTAACACATTTTTGAAATTAGCCAATTCAGCATCCAATAAATGATCAAATGCATGTAATTGAATCATTTCAGATACTGCATCATACATTAAAGCTTTGTTACTTGTTTTCATAACATAGGGTTTGATTATGACATAAAGTTCCAACCCTTATTTAAACTAATTGTTAACTTAAGCTCGGTTTTCCACAATGTGCAAAACTTGCAAAAAAATGTGACTTATTTCAATACTACCGCTGCCAATGGAGGTAATTCAAGCTGTATTTCCTGTAATTGATTTGTGGCATCTACTAAAACGCACTGAATATTTTGATTCTTTAGATCACCCGATCCCCAAAATGCTTGATCATCACTATTAAATATTTCCTTCCAAATGGTTTTACCTTGCACACGAATCGGAAATTGATGCCTTGGAACTGGTGTCATATTTAAGACTACCAAAATTGCTTGGTCAGGATCCTTCGCTTTTCGTTTAAAAGCAATAATACCCTCTTGACGTTGATTCAATTCCACCCATTCAAATCCACCTTCCTCATATTGTAGTTCATACAATGCTGGATGTGCTTTATACAATGCATTTAATTCCTGCACACAATATTTCATGCCACCATGATTTGGATATTGCAATAAGTCCCACTGTAATTCTGATTGAAAATCCCATTCCTTCGTTGCTGCAAATTCATTTCCCATGAACATCAATTTTGCACCTGGGTGTAAAAACATATAGGCATATAACAATCTAAGGTTTGCAAATTTTTGCCATGCATCGCCTGGCATTTTATACAACATTGGACTTTTTCCATGCACTACTTCGTCGTGACTTAAAGGCAACATAAAATGTTCATCATGATAATACATCATGGAAAAGCTAAATTTATCCTGGGCTCCAGAACGCATGATTGGATCTAATTTAAAATAATCCAAAGTATCATGCATCCATCCCATCATCCATTTCATACCAAAACCCAATCCATCCATAAATACCGGCTGACTAATGCCTGGCCAATCTGATGCTTCTTCTGCAATGGTTTGAATTGCAGGGAAATCTCTGTATAAAGTAATGTTTAAATCTTTAATAAACTCTATTGCTTCTATGTTTCCATTCCCACCAAACACATTCGGTTCCCATTGGCCTTCGGCTCTACTATAGTCCAATCTTAACATAGAACTTACTGCATCTACCCTAAGGGCATCAATATGAAATTGATCACACCAAAATTTAGCGCTACTAATTAAGAAGGATTTTACTTCGCCTCTTTTATAATTAAAAATATACGAATTCCAGTCGGGATGATAGCCTTTACGCATGTCAGCATATTCATAAGTATTGGCGCCATCAAACATGAATAAACCATGGCTATCATATGGAAAATGCGATGGCACCCAGTCCAAAATCACACCAATGCTTGCTTGATGAAAAGCATCCACTAAAGCTGCAAATGCTTGTGGATTTCCAAACCTAGAAGTGGGCGCAAAAAAACCTGCTCCCTGATACCCCCAACTTCCATCAAATGGATGTTCCATCACAGGCATCAATTCCACATGCGTGAAACCCATGTCTTTGACATAGGGTACCAATAAGTCTATTAACTGCGTGTAGCTATTGTAAGCGTCGGGATTGTTTTTATCTGGTCGCATCCAACTAGCTAAATGCACTTCGTATACCGAATAAGGTTGATCTATTCGATTCTTGATCTTTCTGTCTTCCATCCATTGTTGATCCTGCCATTGATAGGCTGTTTGCCATGTAATAGAAGCTGTTTGTGGCCTTAGTTCCCAATAATGCGCATATGGATCCCCTTTATCTAATTGAACGCCCTTATAGCCATGAATATGGTATTTATAGACTTCCCCTTGTCCGATATTCGGGATAAAACCTTCCCAGATGCCCGAGGCTTCTAATCGCACTTTTAATGGATGTGCCTCATTGTTCCAATCATTAAAATTACCTGTTACAAATACGGCAGTCGCATTAGGTGCCCATACACTAAAATAAGTTCCCTGCGCACCCAACACTTCAATCTGTTTATTCCCAAATAATTGATATAAAGTACTATGGGTCCCATGTTGAAAAGCATGGACGTCTTCGTCTGTAAAGAGCGAATAATTCCAAACTGCTTGCGCAGTATCTACAAAATGTATTGCTTCGTATTTTGACATGAGTATTATTTATGCAGCTCCATGACTTGCATGGTGAGCGCTGGAATCGTAAATTGTTTTGTAATAGTCTTTCCTGAAACGACGTCTTTTCCACTATCAAAGCCTTTAGTCCTTTCAGCATAATCACTAAAATCGACCATTCTATCTTGTTCACTGGTATTCATCACGCACATTACAGTTTGATTTTGGTCATATCTAAAATAGACATACAAGCCTTCGTTTGGTAAGTATTGCATCATCTTGCCTTTTGTAATCGCAGTGGAAGACTTTCTGAATTGACCTAATTTTGTAGTGTAAGATAACATATCCAATTCAGCAGGTGTTAATCCAACTTTTGTAAATGCATTTTTTTGATCTCCCTCCCATCCTCCTGGTAAATCTAATCGAACCCAACCATCTGGATTAGAGATGCCTTTCATCAATACTTCGGTTCCATAATACAATTGAGGAATGCCTCTGCATGTCATTAACCAAGCTACCCCCATTTTAACTTTAGGAATACTTTCCCCTACTTGAGACAAAATACGCGTCATGTCATGATTGTCTAAAAAAATGACATTGCGTGTTGGATCTTTATATAAAAAATCATTCGACAAGGTGTTGTATAATTTACTCACCCCTTCCATCCAACCAAATTTTTCATTTAATGCCGGTTGTATCCCATACATCAATGTTTGAAAATCTGCAACGCCTTGCAAATTACTTTTAAAGGGTGTATTGATATTATTTTGTGCAAAATAAGCTTGATTGGCTGTGCCATGCACCCAGCACTCTCCAAATGAGGTAATTTTAGGATACTCTAATTCCAATGCTTGATTACAACGATTCATAAATGTCAAATCATTGTAGATATAGGTGTCAATTCTCCAGCCATCAATTCCAAATGTTTCAACTGACCAAATTGCATGTTGAATTAAATATTTAGCAACAAATTCATTTGAATGATTTACATCTGGCATTTCAGTTGTGAACCATCCATCTTCTGATTTTGTTTTGTCCTGATTAGCAGCATGGGGATCAAAAAGAGGCTGATCTTTATAATTTGTTTGAGTAAATTTTGGCCATTGATGTAACCAGTCTTTTGCTGGTGCATCTTGAACTAAAAAATGGAAACGACCAACATGATTGTATACGGCATCTTGTATCAATTTCATCCCTCTAGCATGAAGGGCATCACTTAGTGCTAAATATGCGGCCTCTCCTCCAAATCTTTTCTCTACAGTATAATGATTGGTTGCAGCATACCCATGTTCTGTCCTGTTAGGCATGTCATTTTCTAATATTGGGGTCATCCATAATGTTGTTGCTCCTAAATCTTGTAAGTAGTCTAAATGATTTTGTACCCCTTTCAAATCCCCTCCATGTCTTAAAAAAATTGAATCCCTGTTTAAAGACTGATCTTTCAATCCTGCAATTTGATCATTGCTTGCATCCCCATTGCTAAATCTATCTGGCATTAAAAAATAAATCAAATCTGATTGATTTACGCCTTGAGCAAAATTTGTTCCATTGCCTTTACGTCTCGGTTTTAATGGCCATAAATGCGTAGTGATTCGATTGCCCTCTTTAATTAGAATCTTTACTTGCCCAGGTTTTGCATTCGCTGCGATAACCAGATCCACTGCGATATAATGCCCATTTTCAAAATGATGTATTTTTTGAACTTTCACACCAGGATAGTTGATTGCAATGGTTGCTTTGCTAAAATCTGCATCCACCGATCTTAATAAAACTTGTACTTGATTGTACTTCATATTGACAAACCAATTACTTGGATAGGCTTCGGTAGCAGTTGCTTGTATTGTCGATAATAACAATCCAATAATAGTTAAAACAGGAACATAGAATGCTCTTTTCATAATTTCTGATGGTTATATAATGAATAAAATAAAAAGCCTACTAGAATGACTAAGCGTCATGCTTTTCTTCTTTGATGATAAATGCACAGACCAAGCCTGCTGTAATTAATAAGCAACCGCCAATCAGCACAGCCATTAGTCGATCATTGTTTAAATAGGTAGACATGATTTTTCCAAAAAATAAGGATGCAATGATTTCAGGCAACACAATAAAGAAATTAAAGATACCCATATACATCCCCATTTTATTTTCTGGAATAAAACCTGCTAGCATGGAATAAGGCATAGACAAAATAGACGCCCATGCAATACCAACCAAGCCCATGCTTACATATAAAAGATTAGGTTGGTCTACAAAATAAACTGAAACCAGCCCCATGCCTCCAACTAGTAAACACAGTGTATGGGTAAACTTTTTACCAATTCGACTCACCCAAAAAGGTAATGTAAACGAAAAACCAAAAGTCACTAAATTCAAGATGGCAGAAGTGGTGTTGGCATGTTCTAAGCCCAATGTAAAGACTTCACTATTGGTTGCTGGGTCACCATGAAAAATCTGCGTTGCAACCCCTGTACTATAATAAAACCACATTAAAAACAAGCCTGGCCAAGTGATGAAATTAACCAAAGCCAATCTTTTCATTTGAATAGGCATATGTTTAATAGAGTCTACTATTTCTTGAACTAAACCTAATTGAGGCGTTGTGGTGTCATTTGTTTTGGTGGGATTAGAAGGAGGATACTCTTTACTAGTAATAATAGTGTATAAAACAGACACAAAGAAGACTGCACCACCAATATAAAAAGACATTAAAATATTCTGTGGTATTGACCCATTGATTTTATCTCTAGACACATCAAACCAATTTGCTAATAATTGTGGTAAGTACCCTGCTATAAATGATGCCAATCCAATAAACATACTCTGCATGGCAAAACCAAATGAACGTTGTTTTTCATTTAAATTATCCGCAACAAAAGCCCTGAATGGCTCCATGGTGATATTGATGCTTGAATCTAAAATCCACAATACCCCTGCTGCCATCCATACGGTTGGAGAATTGGGCATCACAAATAACAATGCAGAACTTAAAATTGCTCCAATTAAAAAAAACGGGCGACGTCTTCCTAGTTTTGGATGCCAAGTTCTATCACTTAAATACCCTACGATGGGTTGTACTATCAACCCAGTCATTGGAGCTGCTAACCACAATCCTGGTATTTCCTCTGGAGATGCACCTAAAAATTCATAAATCGCACTCATATTGCCCATTTGCAAACTCCATCCAAATTGGATACCAAAAAATCCAAAACACATGTTCCAAATTTGCCAGAAACTCATCTTTACTTTCTCGCCAGTATATGCTGTACTCATTGTTGATATTTAAATTGTTTTCAATTTACTAAATACTAGCTACAATTATTCATTTTTTGTAGCGAAGGATTAAATAAAAATGAGTATTTTGGGGATTGATTAAACAAACGAATGCTATGAGCCAACCAAAACAACCAACCAATACAGGTGCATTGACCACCCTCATTGTGGTTTTCTTTTTCTGGGGATTTATTGCAGCTGGAAACAGTGTCTTTATTCCATTTTGTAAAAACTATTTTGCGCTAGATCAATTTCAAAGTCAATTGATTGATTTTGCATTTTATCTAGCCTATTATATTGGTGCACTTGGCCTTTTCGCTTATGGTGCGCTTGGAGGTAAAGACTTGGTTGGAAAATGGGGCTATAAAAAAAGTATTGTCTATGGGTTGTTATTTTCAGCCATTGGAGCTGCAGCAATGATCGTTGCAGTCAATGCCAATACTTTTACAGGCATGTTGGTTGGTTTTTTTATTGTAGCGCTTGGATTCTCTTTACAACAAACTGCTGCCCAACCTTTCGCCATTGCCTTAGGTGATCCCTCTACTGGAACAAGTCGTGTTAGCTTAGGCGGAGGTATCAATTCATTTGGAACTTCTATTGGGCCAATTGTGGTTGCGCTTGCTTTATTTGGATCAGCTGCAGCTATTACAGATGAACAAATCAAACAACTAAGTTTAGACAAAGTCATTATTTTATACACCGCAGTAGGTGGATTGTTTATTGCCGCTGCTGCACTATTCCATTTTTCTAAAAAAGTACCCTCAGGTATTTCAAATGAACCAATGGAACCAGCAGGGAAAGCATTGTCTTTATTGGTGATTATGACGGGCGTATTAATTGCTATGTTCGTGCCCATCTTTAATAGTTATAAAATTGACCCAACAACATTGACAGATATAGGTCGTCATGATTTAGAAACCTATAGGATGAAATGGCTGATTGGTGCTTTAGCAACTGTGGTAGTGGGCTTATTAGCCGCTAATTTTACAGCACAAAAAAATGAAAAAGGATGGGGTGCCATGAAATACCCTCAATTGGTTTTGGGTATGTTGGCCATCTTTGTATATGTTGGCGTTGAGGTTGCCATTGGATCTAACTTAGGAGAATTATTAAGACAAGCTGATTTTGGAGGTATCTCCTCTTCAGAAATTGCACCCTATGTATCTATGTATTGGGGTAGTATGATGATTGGACGTTGGGCAGGTGCCATCAGTGCTTTTGATTTTAAAAAGAAAACACAACAATATTTAACTTTCATTGTGCCAATTATCGCATTTGGAATTGTCATTGCTTTGAACAGTGTTGCACAATACGATATGAGTCCTTTGTATTGGTATATCATTTGTGTATTTATCCAAATCATTGCATTTTACTTGAGTCAAAACAAACCTGCTAAAACATTATTGATATTTAGTTTGGTGGGTGTGATAGCAATGGTTTTAGGTATTTTTACAAAAGGTACTGTCGCCACCTATGCATTTTTAACAGGTGGATTGGCTTGCTCTATTATGTGGCCTTCTATCTTTTCTTTATCTGTAGCAGGCTTGGGAAAGTATACACCGCAAGGATCTGCTTTTTTAATCATGATGATTTTAGGTGGCGGTATCATTCCTCCTATTCAAGGTAAAATTGCAGACTACTTACAATCTTCTCATTTAGATCAACCAGGTTATGGTATTCATAATTCATTCTGGGTAGCTGCAATATGTTTTGCTTATTTAGTATTTTTTGCAATAGCAGTAAAAGGCATATTGAAAAAGCAAGGCATCAATTACGAAGATGCTGAAACAAGTGGCGGACACTAAAATTTTAAAATAGTAATTATGGAATCATATGTTGTAGGGGTAGATATCGGCGGAACAGGTACTAAATTTGGGATTGTAGATAAAGACGGCAATGTTTTATTCTCTAGCGAGATGTCTACTAAAAAACATCTTCAAGTCAACACATTCATCGATGAAATGTATGAACATTTATCAGAAATGATAGAGAAAGTAGGTGGCTTTGGTCGTATCAGAGGAATTGGTATTGGTGCACCTAATGGAAATATCTATACTGGCACGATCGAATATGCTCCTAACCTTCCGTGGAAAGGCATCATCCCATTTGCAAAAATGGTGCAGGATAAATTTAAAATTCCAGTTAAATTAACCAATGATGCCAACGCCGCAGCTGTAGGAGAAATGATGTACGGCGCAGCAAAAGGAATGAAAGATTTTATCATGATCACTTTAGGTACCGGTGTCGGAAGTGGCATTGTTGCTAACGGTCAATTAATTTATGGTTATGATGGATTTGCAGGCGAATTAGGCCACACAGTGATTATTCCCAATGGAAGGAAGCATTCAGGAACAGACCAACTTGGCTCGCTAGAAAGTTACACGTCTGCAACAGGTGTTTCTGAATCTGCAAAAGAAATTTTAAGTCAATCAGATAGACCTAGTGTTTTGAGAACAATTAATATAGACGAGATTACTTCTAAGGATGTATATGAAGCAGCCATTAAAGGGGATGAAGTTGCGAAAGAAGTTTTTGAATTTACTGGAAAAATATTGGGTATTGCTTTAGCCAATTTTGTCATGTTCTCGAATCCAGAAGCGATTATCTTATTTGGTGGATTGACTAAAGCAGGAGACCTTATTTTAAAACCAACAAGGGAGACGATGGAAGCCAATTTAATTGAGATCTTCCAGAATAAAGTAAAAATATTAATCAGTCATTTAAAAGAATCTGACGCCGCCATCCTTGGTGCTTCCGCACTTATGTGGGAATAGCTGCTAGTTCTTCTAAATACTTATTTCTACCCCAGCCTTTGATAACGTGCTTTTCTGAATGATAAGACGACCTTACCAATGGTCCACTCTCTACATAATCAAAGCCTAGTTCATAGCCGATCGTTCTTAGTTCAGCGAATTCAGCGGGGTGAACGAATCTTTGTACAGGTAAATGTTTTTTAGTAGGTTGTAAATATTGTCCAATAGTCAATACATCACATCCAACGCCCACTAAGTCCTTCATGGTTTGGATCACTTCGTCTTTTTCTTCACCAATGCCCAGCATGATACCTGTTTTTGTGCGCATGCCGCCTTTCTTTAAGGTTTCAAGGACTTCTAAACTTCTTCTATACTTTGCTTGTACACGCACACGTTTAGTATTGCGCTCTACAGTTTCCATATTATGACTCACTACTTCAGGAGCCGCTTCAATGATTCTTTCTATTTGTTCCTTGATCCCTCTAAAATCTGGAATCAATGTTTCCAATGTGGTATCTGGTGTAAGCGCTTTAATGGCTTTAATCGTATTCGACCAAATAATGGATCCTCCGTCTGGAAGTTCATCTCTGTCTACACTTGTTAAAACTGCATGCTTCACTTTCATTAAAAAAATAGCTTCTGCAACTCTTTGAGGCTCATCCCACTCCACTGGTTTTGGTCTACCTGTTGCCACTGCGCAAAATTGACAACTCCTTGTGCAAATATTACCCAGTATCATAAATGTCGCTGTTCCTTCGCCCCAACACTCCCCCATATTCGGGCAATTACCACTCTCGCAAATTGTATGTAATTTATGTTTGTCTACTAAGCCTCTTACGTGTTTGTAACTTTCTCCAATAGGTAATTTAACCCTCAACCAATCGGGCTTTTTAATATGTTGTTCTGCTGGGACAATCGGTAGTTCTTGCATGCTTTTCTGTTATCAGTTGCAAAAATACAAGACTTGCGCTTAAATCAAGCCTTTCGTTGTAAATTTACCAAAATCACAAACCCATCAATTCAACAGATATGACAGCCACAGTAACCTATAACGCTAATTTAAGAACCACCTGCCTTCACCTTCAAAGCGGTTCGATTTTTGAAACAGATGCCCCTTCTGATAATAAAGGTCAAGGTGCACGTTTTTCTCCTACCGATTTAATTGCAACTGGCTTGGGCGGATGTTTGATTACTACAATGGGTATTAAAGCAGAAAGCATGGATATTAAAATAGATGGTGCTAAAGTAGATGTGACTAAAGTGATGATGAGTGAGCCAAGAAGAATTGGTAAAATCATCATTGCCGTGACCATGCCAAAACTTGATTTGGATGAGAAGACGAAGGAAATATTGGAAAGAGTTGGAAGAACCTGCCCAGTAGAAAGAAGCCTTCATCCAGACATGGAATTGGATATTAGCTTTACTTGGTTGTAGTCGTTGTAGTGCTTGTAGGAAGATAACTTAACAACTTACTCACTGGCAATCCCATGACATTGTAGAAGTCTCCCTCGATCCCTTGAATGCCTACCACACCTATCCAATCTTGTATACCATATGCGCCCGCTTTGTCATAGGGCTGATATTGATCTACATAATATTCAATCTGTGACAATGTCAAAGGATGAAAATGGACTAAAGTTGTTTCACTAAAATTGCGCGATTCAATATCATTGATTAAGAATACACCAGTAATAACGCGATGTGTTTTACCAGAAAGTTTTTGCAATATGTT
>JBILAW010000144.1:0-3870 GCA_044354025.1 Sediminibacterium sp. | reverse complement strand
GGGTCGGCAAATATCCTTCTTTTTAAGTGAGGTACAAAATAACTAAGGTCTCCACCGGTTAATAGGGCGTTAAATTTGCTGTATTTGGCCTCATAAGCGTCAATTATACCATTAATTTCGGCCGACATCCCCAAAACGACACCTGAAAGTAGGTTGGTTTTAGTGTCATAGCCGACCAAACCAAAGCTTGGTGCTGGTTCAATCAATGGCAAAAGTGCCGTTAAATCATTCATGGACTTAAAACGCATTTGCATCCCTGGAGAGATACTGCCTCCCAAAAACTGCCCTCGATTATTGATAAAATTATACGTGATACAAGTGCCAAGGCAAATGACTAGACTATGTTCTTTTGGGTAAAGGTCCACAGCAGCTGCTACAAGTCCTAAACGATCTGCTCCAATGGTTTCAGGTTTGCCTACAGGCGTAGTAAAATTCAATTTGGTTGTTGGCCCTAATAAATGAAATGGACCGTATGCAGTCAACAAGCTTTCAATGGCTTGATCGTGATGGATCACTGAAGAAAGCAATGTTTTGCTGGGCTTGTACTGGTCTAATAATTTTTGAACAGCTGAAACTGGATCATTTTCTATTAGCTCCAATTTTTCCAAATGGTTGCCTTTAAAAATTGCCGCCTTTAATCGGGTGTTGCCAAAATCGAAACAAATGGTTGTAGACATAATGATTTTCGTAGTGCAAAATTAATTGCTTTCAAGCAAACTTTAGGTAAAACAATAGGCAAGTTGCAAAAGATTTCGGTTATTTGAAGAACAAATAAGCGAATATGAGGGTTGCAGGGTTTACAATTATTAAAAATGCGGTGGTGAATGACTTTCCGATCTTGGAAGCCATTCGTTCTATTTTACCTGTGGTGGACGAAATGATTGTTTTAATTGGAGATTCAACAGATGAAACCATCGCATTGATTGAATCAATTGGCGACCCCAAAATTAAAATTCACCACTCTATTTGGAATAAAGATTTAAGAAAAGGCGGGGTCGTATTAGCGGATGAAACCAATAAGGCCTTTCAATTAATAGATACTAGCTTTGATTGGGCTTTTTATATTCAAGGAGACGAGGTCGTACACGAAAAATACCATCCAGCAATTCGTGCAGCTTGTGAGAAATACAAAAACGATTTACCAGTTCAAGGATTGTTATTTAAGTACAAACATTTTTATGGCACTTATGATTATGTGGGTGATAGTAGAAAATGGTATGCACATGAAATAAGAATTATAAGAAATAATAAAGCAATCAGTGCTTATAGAGATGCGCAGGGTTTTAGAATTGGCAATCAAAAATTACCGGTAGCTGCTATTGATGCTAGTATCTATCATTATGGATGGGTGAAAAGTCCTGAACAGATGAGAAAGAAACAAAAAGAGAGTGCGGCATTTTGGAATGATGACAAACAGATGGAAAAAATAATAGCAAGTCCAGATTTTCATGATTTCTCTGAATTTGATTCTTTAGAACGTTTCACTGGAACACATCCGAATGTGATGTTAGACAGGATTCAGCAAAAAAATTGGGTGATTGATTTAGATGTTTCCAAAAAGAAGTTATCCTTTAAAAAATTCGTTTTATACTATTTTGAAAAGTGGACTGGCATTCGTCCTTTTGATTTTAAAAATTATAAAATTATCCGTTCTTAAATGTTTGATGTAACAGATATCGCAAAAGGTGTTGCCGAAGGTAATTTCTTATTGTTGGCAAAAACCATTTCACAAATTGAAAATAAAGTGGAAGGGACAGACGCATATTTGGCCAAATTGACTCCTAAAGCCATTCCAATCCTTGGTATCACTGGTCCTCCTGGCGCAGGCAAAAGCACTTTGATTGCGGGCTTGGTGGGGGAGTGGATTGCAGTAGGTAAAAAAGTAGCAGTCCTTTCGGTAGACCCCTCTTCGCCTTTTCACAAAGGCGCCATTTTAGGGGATCGCATTCGCATGAAGGATTGGTATTTGCATCCTCAAGTATTCATTCGTTCATTCGCTTCTAGAGGTCATCTAGGCGGCTTGAATAGTTCCATGATTGAATTGACTACATTATTACAAGCAGTTGGATTTGATCAAATAATAGTGGAAACAGTAGGGGTCGGACAATCCGAAGTGGAGGTGGCCTCTTTGGCTGATACCACTGTGGTGGTGTTAGTGCCAGAAGCGGGAGATGAAGTGCAGATGATGAAATCTGGATTAATGGAAGTGGCTGATGTATTTGTAGTCAATAAAAGTGATCGACCAGATGCACAGACTTTCACCAACCATATTCGTCAAATGATGATGGAGAATGGGTTGTCGGAAGACCTAGTCAAAGTAGTTGCTACCGTTGCTTCACAGGGTATTGGGATAATTGATTTGATTCAAGCAATTGAGGCGCATCAAATTGCCAAGACAACACTAGGCCTCAATCAAAAATTAGTAGTTGCAAAAGTAGTTCAGCTAATTGTTGCGCAAAAAATACGTCAGTTGGATCTTGAAAAATTAGAGGAGGATGTATCGGTAGCGATTACAAAAGAAGGATTTAATATCTTTAGTTTTACACAAAATTATTTTTAATGGACGCCTCATCATCTGTAGCCATATTAATTGCAACCTACAATTGGCCTCAAGCATTAAAGCAAACATTAAGCTCTGTTGCCAATCAAACCATCCTACCTAATGAGGTCCTTATTGCAGATGATGGTTCTGATGAAAGAACTGCTAACTTGATTCAAGCGTTTAAACTCAATCATCCGACACTTAATATCATTCATGTTTGGCATGAAGATAATGGCTTTAGATTAGCTGCCATAAGAAATAAGTCCATACGCATGGCACAATCAGATTATATCATTCAAATAGACGGAGATATCATTTTAGATCAACACTTTATTGCAGATCATTTAAGCCTTCAAGCAAAAGGTTATTTTGTTACGGGTAGTAGATTGCTTCTAGGTAAAAAAATTACGCAGGAATTGTTGGAATCAGAAAAAGTCAATTTTGCTTCTTTAAGGTGGAAGGGGAAAAACTTTTTTAATACGCTCAGAATACCAATGCTTATGAGCTTATTACAAAACGCCTATAAAACAAAAGGAAAATATTTGTATTATGTCAAAGGATGTAATATGGCATTTTGGAAATCAGATCTATATCTAGTAAATGGATATGATGAATCATTTAATGGGTGGGGAAGAGAGGATACAGATATTTGTATTCGTTTAATACATGCAGGGGTAAAGAAAAAATTTAACAAATTCGGTGGCGTGCAATATCATTTACATCATCCGCTTGCATCAAGGGATCAGCTAGAAGCCAATGACGCACTAATTGAACAACTAAAATTTAATCAAAAAAGTTTTTGTAAGCAAGGACTGGTCAATTCAGTGGAATAAAATTGAGCATTCAAATTAAATGGCTTTTTCATTCTTCCACCATCTATATGCGACGTAGCTCATGATGCCAAATGGCATTGCAGCTAGATAGAGAATACCTACATTAAAACCTTTGCCAGCTTCTTCACCAATCTGCGCAGCAGTTTTGGTACAGATAGAACATTGCGCTGTCCCTGCCAAAACAATCAATTGAAATATAAGAAGTAAGTATATGCTTTTCATAATGCAAAAATAGGCATAAAAAACCCCGAATAAACGGGGGAATCTATTTTAAAAAAAATTAAGCGTTTGCCTTTGGAGCCGCTGCTGCCTTAATATTTCTTGTTTTGTGTGGTCTGCTCTTACCAAAAGAACCTAAAAAGCGCTTTCCTTTTGCTGTTTTTTTATCTCCTCTACCCATGATATTATAATTTTTAAATTGTGATTGGACTGCAAATATAAAAAAACCCTCTGAATAAATGGTTATCCGAGGGTTTTAATTCAAATAAATTTGAA
>JBILAW010000044.1:0-13269 GCA_044354025.1 Sediminibacterium sp. | reverse complement strand
ATGTGGGCATGAAAGGTTTACACCACTTAGTATATGAAGTCGTAGATAACTCTATTGATGAAGCTTTAGCTGGTTATTGTTCTCATATCGAAGTCGCTATTCATACAGATAATTCAATCAGTGTTCAGGACAATGGTCGTGGTATCCCAACTGCGATGCATACCAAAGAAAAAAGATCTGCATTAGAAGTAGTCATGACGGTATTACACGCCGGTGGTAAATTTGATAAAAATACTTACAAGGTGTCTGGTGGATTGCACGGTGTGGGTGTAAGTTGCGTGAATGCATTGAGTACAAAATTATTAGTGACAGTTGAACGTGAAGGCAAAATATTTGAGCAAGAATACTGTATTGGAGCACCACAATATGCAGTAAGAGAAGTAGGTACAAGCGATAAGACTGGCACTAGAGTGCACTTTTGGCCTGATACCACTATCTTTCAAGAAACTGTTTACCGTAGAGAGATCTTAGAAGGTCGTTTACGTGAATTGTCTTATTTGAATAAGCGTATTACGATCACATTAACCGATTTAAGAGAATTAGATGAAGCAGGCGCAGCTTATGTGAGCCATTTTTATAGCGAAGGCGGTATCATTGAATTCGTACAAATGTTGGATAAGAACGGAAATAGAAATCCAATTATCTCTCAACCCTTGTATGTAGAAGGTTTAGACGAAGCGTCGAATGTCATGGTGGAAGTTGCATTGACGTACAATGATGATTTTAAAGAAAATATTTTCTCTTACGTTAACAATATCAATACCATTGAAGGTGGTACACACGTAACGGGTTTTAGAACTGCTTTAACCCGTGTGTTCAAAAGCTATGGTGATAAAGAAGGCTTATTTGAAAGAGCAAAAGTCACTGTGGAAGGGGATGACTTTAGAGAAGGTTTAAGTGCGATCATTTCTGTGAAAGTACCTGAGCCACAATTTGAAGGTCAAACCAAAACTAAATTAGGGAATAGTGAAGTGAGTGGCGTGGTTCAAACAACCGTTGCTCGTGCTTTAGAAGCCTATTTAGAAGAGAATCCGAAGGAAGCAAAATATGTAATTTCTAAAATTGTACTTGCTGCTCAAGCCCGCGTTGCTGCTAAGAAAGCACGTGATATGGTGCAAAGAAAGACGGTACTTTCTGGAGGTGGTTTGCCTGGTAAATTAGCAGACTGTTCTGAGCGTGATCCTGAAAGATGTGAATTATACCTTGTCGAGGGAGACTCTGCAGGTGGAACAGCGAAGCAAGGTCGTGAAAGATCTTATCAAGCGATCCTGCCTTTGCGTGGTAAAATCTTGAACGTAGAAAAAGCAATGGAACATAAGATTTATGAAAATGAGGAGATCAGAAATATGTATACTGCATTGGGCGTGACAGTGGGCACACCTGAAGATCCAAAAGCGTTGAACATTGTTAAATTACGATATCATAAATTAATCATCATGACCGATGCCGATGTGGATGGATCGCATATCGCCACATTGATTCTTACATTCATCTTTAGGTATATGAAAGAGTTGGTTCAAAATGGTTATGTCTATATTGCACAACCGCCATTGTATTTAGTGAAGAAAGGCAAGGATCAAGAATATGCATACAGCGAGGAGCAAAGAAAAGGCTTGGTAACCAAATTAGGAGGCGGAAATGATAGTTCTGTAACGATTCAAAGATATAAGGGTCTGGGTGAGATGAACGCGGACCAATTATGGGAAACGACCATGGATCCAAGTAGGAGAACATTGAAACAAGTGACCATTGATAGTGCTGTCGAGGCGGATAGAATCTTTAGCATGTTGATGGGTGACGAAGTGGCTCCTAGAAGGGAATTCATTGAATCTCACGCTAAATATGCCAAAATTGACGTTTAAGGGCCTCATTTAAGGGGAATTTATAAACATTTAACAAAAAATCGTACAATTCAAACCTGGCTTATCAATAAATAAACTACTTTCAATAAGCATTTTAAAAATTAAAATATATACAAAATGGACACTTCAAAAATGATCAAAGCATACTGCTTGAAAACAAAAGAAAAAAATGTACCAATGTTGGACGCTGTTGTCACTAAAACTGCAAAAGGCGGTTACATGGCTGGCGGTCACGATGGTAAAGGAAATAAAATGGCAGCTATCATGAGCGAAACAAATGCTTTAAAAGCAATCGCTGATGGTGTAGCAACTAAAGGTTTCTAGGACCTTCTTACTACCTAATTGAAAGCCTGCTCTTTGGAGTGGGCTTTTTTATGCACCTACCCCCACAACGCCGTGGTGAATTTTTGTCAAAGTAGCAAAGCAATGTTCCATGCTCTTAACATCTTTAATGATTAAAATAAAGGTTTTCCCAACTTGCTTAAAATGTGCATTGTTCATGGCAGTTTGGGTATAGCTTAATAAACCTTTGAAAATAGCGCTTTCATAATAAGGGGAATCTGGTCGATTGATAAAGAAGCACCTTAAGGTTTCGTCCTTCAAAGTCATTTTTTCAAAACCCAATGCAATCGCGAGGCGTCTTGACTGGATAGTTGTAAACAAGGAAGCAACTTGTTTAGGCATCGGACCAAAACGATCTATTAATTCTATTTTCATTGCCTCTAATGCTGCGTCATCTTCTGATTGATCCATTCTGGTATACAATGAAAGCCTTTCTCCAATACTTTCTACATAATCATCTGGTAGCATGATCTCCAAGTCGGTATCAATCGCACAGTCTTGCACAAAATCATCTTGTTTACTAATTTCTTCTACAAATAATTCTTTGAAATCCGAACGCTTTAATTCACGCACAGCTTCTGCTAATATTTTTTGATACATTTCAAATCCAATCTCTGCCATAAATCCACTTTGTTCACCACCTAATAAATTACCTGCGCCTCGAATATCTAAATCACGCATGGCAATTTGAAAACCAGAACCTAACTCACTAAACTGTTCTAAAGTTTGCAATCGCTTGCGTGAATCATCTGGTAAAGTGCTCATTGGTGGCGCCAATAAATAACAAAATGCTTTTTTATTACTACGTCCTACCCTGCCTCTTAATTGGTGTAAATCACTCAGTCCAAATTGATGCGCATTATTAATGATAATGGTATTCACATTTGGAATATCTACCCCACTCTCCACAATATTGGTACAAACCAACACATCATACCTGCGTTCTATAAAATCAAATATTTTTTCTTCGAGTTGATGTCCTTCTAATTGCCCATGCGCAAATCCAATGCTTAAATCGGGGCAAAGCTTTTGAATCATCGCACACATTTCTGCTAAACCTTGCACTCTGTTATGAATGAAAAAAACCTGTCCCCCTCTTTCTGTTTCAAAGTAGATGGATTCACGAATGATATCCTCATGAAATACCTGTACCTCGGTATGAATAGGTTGTCTATTGGCTGGTGGCGTATTGATGATACTCAAATCCCTTGCACCCATTAAACTAAAATGGAGGGTTCTTGGTATGGGCGTGGCAGTCAAGGTCAAGCAATCTACATTCGTTCTTAAGGTCTTTAATTTTTCTTTATGCCCTACACCAAATTTTTGTTCTTCATCAATCACCATTAAACCAAGGTCTTTAAAATGGACTTCTTTCCCTAAGATGCCATGTGTCCCTATCAAAATGTCAATCTTACCTTCCTTCACTTTGGCAATGGTTTCCTTTTTCTGTGCGGATGATTTAAATCGATTTAAGAAATCAATTTCTACTGGAAACTCTTTAAGTCTTTCTTTAAAAGTTTTAAAATGCTGAAATGCTAAAATGGTAGTAGGCACCATTACTGCAACTTGCTTTCCGTCAATAGCTGCTTTAAATGCTGCACGAATCGCCACTTCGGTTTTACCAAAACCAACATCCCCGCAGACCAGTCGATCCATTGGGGCTGGCGCTTCCATGTCTTTTTTCACATCCGCGATTGCTTTCGCCTGATCAATGGTGTCTTCATAAATAAAGGATGCTTCTAATTCATGCATCATATAATTATCTGGCGTAAATGCAAATCCAGTTTGCGCTTTTCTTTGTGCGTATAATTTAATCAAATCAAAAGCAATGGCTTTTACTTTTGCCTTGGTCTTATCTTTTAATTTTACCCAAGCATCGGATCCTAATTTATTCACTTTTGGTGGCGTCCCTTCCTTGCCTGTATATTTGGACACTTTATGAAGTGAATTGATATTGACATATAAAATATCACTATCCTTATAAATAATTCTTATCGCTTCCTGCATCATGCCACTCACTTCGATCTTCTGCAATCCACTATACACGCCTACTCCATGATCTATATGGGTCACATAGTCTCCCGGATGTAAGTCACTCAATGTGCGCAGTGTGATGGCTTTATTTTTACTATAAGCTTGCTTGACTTTGTATTTATGGTAGCGCTGAAAAATTTGATGGTCTGTATAACAAACCATTTTATGATCATGGTCAATAAAACCTTCATGAATATTTTTGACGATTGGTGTAAACTGAATTTCAGTTTTTAAATCGGTGAATATAGCATGCAAGCGTTCTAATTGCTTGGCTTGTTCAGCAAATAAAAATAGGTCATACCCTTTCTTTTCAAATTCTTGCAAATTGGCAATTAAATATTGAAACTGCCTATTGAAACTTGGTTGTACCTGTGTGCTAAAAGCTATTTTCTGCTTCGTTAAATTGGCATGAAACCCCCATTCAATAATGGGTCTTATTAATATTTGCTCTACTACAGCATCGACAGGAACAAAATCATCTTTGTCTGTGTTTTTCTTATGTGCATCTGAATCATCTATGATTTGAATTTTTGGCGCATGCAATAAAAATGCTTCTAATGCTTCAATTTGGTCATGTCCTTTTTGCTCAATCAAAGTCCAATCCTTTAACCATACCACCGTGTTCTCTGCAACAAATTCCATGAATGGAATTTTAATCGTATCCTCAAATTGTGTGGTCACATTGGGAATGATATTGACCTGCAATAATTTTCGTTCACTCAATTGTGTTGCTGGATCAAATAAACGAATGCTATCCACTTCCTCGCCAAATAATTCTACGCGATAAGGCTTTTCATTGCCAAATGAATAGATATCAAAAATACCGCCTCTTAAAGCAAATTGCCCAGGCTCATATACAAAATCAGTTCGCTCAAATCCATACTGTATAAGCCTTTCCATCAACGCATCCAACCCAAGTGTATCATTGGTCTTGATCTGTATGATATTGTCTTGTAAGGTTTTAGGCATGATCACTTTTTCAAAGAATGCCTCGGGATAAGTCACTACAATTTTCTTATTACCCCCCATCGATAACTTCGTCAAGGCCTCCGTTCTCAACATCACATGCGAAGGATTCAACAAACTAAAATTTTGACTGGTTTTAAATGAAGATGGGAAATAAAACAAGTCCATCGCGCCAGTGATACTTTCTATAGAATTATAAAAATAAGCGGCTTCTTCTGCATCATTTAATACAACCACATGATTGAATGTTGCAGTTTCAGGATGCGTGAAAATATGCTTTAAAATAAATGCTGGGGAGGAGCCGTTCAGGTTTTGTAAGTGCACCTGAAAAGGCGAATTGGTCAAATTAGACATAGCAATCCCATCTACTATTTTTTTTAGTAGGGGGGATGCATCATACCGATCAAACAATGATTGCTCGTTCATAGTTCAGTCCGCAAAGATACAATCAATAAATGGATGAAGCGATGATACTTAGATCAATTTCTTGGAATTGATGCTTCAATACTTCAATAAAAGCAAGGCCAGTATTACCAGAAAAATAGGGAATATAAATCCCCTCTTGATAGCCCAATACAATAGTGTATTTCCCAGGAGCTAGCCTAAGCTTGAATTTCCCGTCATTATTTGAACGCACCTGCTTAATCAATCTAGCCTCGATGCCTTTTGCAAAATTGCCTTCTTGACCAATCAACTGATTCGCATTGGCTGCTTCATAAATATAGACCATGGTCGCAATTGGACTTCCCTTCTGCTTAGCACTACCTTTCAGAGGCATGGCTGTATTGTTTTCCAACAATACATGGCCCTTGATACCTTGTGGAAGGATGTAAAATCCCATTAGGATTGGGGCTAAACAAACTAAGAGGATGCATTTGAATGTATGGTTGCGCATGGATACCTTTTGTTTAAAGTTACACCAAAATGGTAAAGAATATAAAGTCGTTTTTTTACTTGATCTTGTCAGAATTTGAAAGATTTGAATTAAATTTATATTTATGAAAATACGCCTTTTACTCCCCCTTATTTTTGTATTCACAGCGACCATTTTAAATGCACAGGATGCAACAAAAAAAGAAGTGTTAATGCAGACTTCCAAAGAACTTGCATTGGAAGCAAGAAATAAATTTTCAAAAGCTGTACTTGCAGCAAAAGAAAAAGGATGGCCTATCCAGTATGCTTCTCAAAATCAAAACATTGCAAAATTAATTAGTGTAGATGAAAAAGGGTGGCCTAAATATTATATTAGCTTTGCTGATCCAGTTCAAGCAATCACAATCAACGCTAATAAAGTTTGGCCAGGCGCAACATCTAATTTAAACTTAAGTGGATCGGATGATAATATGACCAATAAATTGGGCGTTTGGGACGAAGGAAGTCCTTTACTAACACATAAAGAATTCAATGGTAGAATTACACAAAAAGACAACGCTAAAGATGTCGTAACGCATAGTACACATGTGGCAGGCATTGTAATGAGCAAGGGACTGAATCCACTCTCTAAAGGGATGGCTTATAATGTAAAAGGCATTCTTGATTACGATTGGAATAGCGATTTGTCAGAAATGTCTGCTGCCGCTGCAAATGGTTTATTGATTTCAAACCATTCATATGGGACCATAACAGGCTGGTATAGAAATAGGGACTCAGCAAATCGATGGGAATTCAATGGTAGATTCAATGAAAAAGAAGATTACCGTTTTGGGTTGTATGATTATGATGCACAAATTCAAGATTCAATTGCATACAATGCCCCAAACTATTTAATTGTTTTTGCGGCAGGTAATAATAGAACAAGCGTTGGCCCTGCAGTTGGACAAACTTATTGGAGAAGAAATGAATCAGGTAGAATGATCAATGCAGGTGCTAGACCTGCTGACATTAGTAGTAATGATTCTTATGGTAGCATCTCCACAGATAAAAATGCAAAAAATGTGCTCACGGTTGGTGCAGTATTTGGCATACCATCTGGATACAATAGAAAAGAAGATGTGGTGATGAGTGATTTTAGTTCGTGGGGGCCAACGGATGATGGTAGAATCAAGCCAGATATTACGGCGCAAGGCGTTTCCGTCTATGCTCCTGTTGCCGCAAACGATTCTAGTTATAACTATCAAGATGGCACTTCCATGGCAGCACCTGGAGCTGCGGGAAGTTTATTATTATTACAAGAATTAAGTCATCGTTTTACTGTCAATGGTGCACCAAGAATTTTAAAATCAGCGACTGTTAAAGGGCTCGCGATTCATACCGCAAACGAAGCAGGCTTGTACCCTGGCCCAGATTATAAATATGGTTGGGGATTACTCAATATTACCGAAGCTGCTCAAGTTTTAAATACCGCACTCACCAATAATAACAATGTAAGTAGCGCTCATTTTGTGTATGAAAATATTTTACTCAACGGAGAAAGCAAGTCCTACACCATCACTGCTTCTGGAAATAGACCTGTAAAAGCCACCATTGTTTGGACCGATATTAAAGGAACTTCTGGTGATCTATTGAATGATGGTACTCCAGAACTAGTCAATGATTTAGACTTGGTGATTACCCAGGGTACTAAAACATTCAATACCTGGAATTTAAGTCCAAGCAGTCCAGACAATCAAGCATTCAAAGGAATTAATAATATTGATAATGTTGAAAAAGTAGAAGTGGATACCAGTTTAGTAGGAACCAATTACACCGTTACTGTTAAACATAAAGGGACACTTGAAAGAGGACAACAAAATTATTCTTTAATGATTAGTGGCGCTGGGGGTACAGCCTATTGTAGCTCAGCAGCAAATAGTTCTGCTGGAACCAAGATTGATAGCATTCAATTAAACAATATTAAATTCTCAAAAACAACTGCAGACAACTACGTTGACAATACCGCATTATTTGTCAATGGAGAATCCAATGGTACCCTTAGTTTATTTATGCGATTAAGTAGTGCGGACGCGTCCAACAACAATCGATTTGTAAAAGTTTTTATTGACTACAATAACAATGGAACATTTGACGCCAATGAACTAGTGCATACAAGTGCAGTAATCACCAATGGCGACTATAGTGCAACTATTAATTTAATTAGCAATTTAATTGTCAATCAATTCACTAAACTTCGTGTGGTAGTGACTGAAGCAGCTGCGGCATCAACTGTCATTGCATGTGGTAATTATACAGCTGGAGAAACCCAAGATTACACGTTAAGAGTAGTAAATCCATCTAATGATATTCAAATGATGGAAATCACCAACCCAGTTGGTGGTGTTTCAGAAAAATCGGTGCAATATGTAACAGTCAAAGTAGCAAATAATGGAACAAAACAATTGACCAATATTCCGCTTAGCTTAGAAGTAAAAAAAGGCAATGCCACCATTTTAAATCTAAAGGAAACATTTACAGGTAGATTGTATGGATCAGAAATCATGTCCTATACCTTCCAAACGCCTATGCCAATTGAATTAAGTCAGAATTATACGATCACCGCCAATGTAAGTCTTGCAAATGACCAGCAACCAGACAATAATTCAATGACTGCAAATATTATCAGTGCAAGCCCAAGTCCTGCTATTACTGGTTCTGCGACAGGTTGTAATGAAAATGTACAATTGCTGGTAAGTAATCCAAAAGGCGATGATCAATACCTTTGGTATGACAAGAACAATGATGTAAGCAGACCAATTGCTAAAGGATCTGTCATTAGAACCTCTACCACCGCAGAAAATGTATATGTTGGTAAAGGATGGAATGGATTTATTGGACCTAAAGACAATACCACATTAAGCAATTCAGGTGGTTATAATAATTGGGGTAGCAGCTATGGAGAATTCATTAGATTCAATACGACAGGACCATTAAGATTAGAAACCACAAAATTGTATACTGGATATGCAGGTAAAATTGAACTTGAATTAAGATCCCTTAGCACCTTCACGGATACCACCTATTCCTATTTCCCTTCTCAAACTCAAAAAGCGATTTTACATGTTGGTGCTAGTAGTCCTACTCCAACACAAGCAACAGGTAGTCTCGGATCTGGCACCCCAACACCTTTTGTACAAGGAGATACAGGAAGAATCTATGCCATCAATATGAACTTAAGCCAAGCTGGTAACTATATTTTGATTGCGCGTTGTTTAGATAGTGCAACCATTTTTAGAAACAATTTGATCACCACCAACAATCATCCATTTGGTCCAACTGTACTTGCTACGATAACTGGCAACTGGGCAGGGACCAATTTTGAGAAGTTTTATTACTTCTTTTACAATATGCAAATTAGCACCCCTGAACATGAAAAAGCGTTGACTAAAATACCAGTCATTTTAACCGCTAAACCTATTATAACTCAAATAGGCAATGATAGTTTAAGCACCACCACTGCAGATAGTTATCAATGGTTCATTAATGACGAATCCATTGCAGGTGCTACAAAAAGTGGTGTAAAAATTACTAAAAACGCCATGTATAAAGTCAGTGCCACCATTGGAACTTGTACCAATTATTCTGATAATAAATTGGTGCTCATCACTGATATTCCTCAAGCACCTTCCAAAGAGATTGGATTAAAAATTGTTTCGACAGATTATATAGAAAATATCATTAAAGGCAATCAATTCTATATTCAATTTAACAATGTCAAAACCAATGCCATTGGATTAAGTATCATGAATAGCAGTGGTCAAACCGTATTTCAGAAAGATAAATTGAATAATCAGATTACGGCTCAACCTGTGCAAGTTCCAACCTTGTCGACTGGTATATATTATGTAAAGGTATTTGCGAATAATAAAGTATACGTTCAAAGCGTATTCGTCACCAATAATTAATTCATTATGTTACAGCCATGGCAAGACGCGGTCGTTACCAAAATTGTACAAGAAACGCCTACCACAAAACGTTTCTTTATGGCTTTGACAAGTGGCCATGTATTTGACTTTATAGCTGGCCAGTTTGTCACATTTGATCTGCCTATCCATGAGCAAAAAAATAAGCGTTGGAGAAGTTACTCCATTGCATCTGCCCCTAGCAATAACAATGAATTTGAATTGGTTATTGTGCATTTAGAAGGAGGCTTAGGTACCACTTATTTATTCAACGAAGTGGCTGTTGGCAGTACCCTTTTAATGAGAGGTCCGCAAGGTGTTTTTGTTTTACCAAAACCAATCACTACAGACCTTTATTTTATCTGTACAGGAACAGGTGTTGCGCCATTTAGATCTATGCTTATGGATATCCATCAAAAGAAAACACCGCATCAGCATATGCATTTGCTATTTGGATGCAGGCAATATACAGATTGTTTGTATGGGGAGGAAATGAAAGCATTAGAAGCAGTAGTTCCACAGTTTTATTACCACCCAAGTTTCTCTAGAGAAACGGAGATTCGTGACGGCGCACAATTAGGTTATGTGCATGCCACGTATAAAAAATTATTAGCATCAGGTGCTAGTAAAGATGCACATTTTTATATCTGTGGTTGGAAAAATATGGTGGATGAAGCAAGAACCACATTAGCCGATTTAGGTATTCCAAAAACTCAAATTCATTTTGAATTGTACGGATAAAAAAAGCGCCCAAGTGCAATGCATCTGGGCGCTTTTTAAAATTTAAAATAGATTAAGCAAAATGCTTTTATTAGATTATGCTATATGTTTTAAAATCAAGCCTTTGACTTCACCCATTGGTATTCTTTCCTGCAACATGCTATCTCTATAACGAATGGTAACCGTATTGTCTTCTTTTGTTTGATGGTCAATAGTCACGCAGAATGGCGTTCCAATGGCATCCTGTCTTCTGTAACGCTTTCCAATGGCATCTTTTTCTTCATAAAAGCAATGGAATGAAGGCTTACATTCGTCCATTAAAGCTTTAGCCAATTCAGGTAATCCATCTTTTTTTGTCAATGGCAATACGGCTAATTTTAATGGCGCCAATTTTGCAGGCAAATGCAAGACAACTCTTGAATCAGTCGTACCATCTTCTTTTTGAATGGTTTCTTCTTCATATGCATTGGATAGAAGCAACAAGAACATTCTATCTAAACCAATCGAAGTTTCAATCACATAAGGCACATAGTGCTGATTAATTTCTGTATCAAAATATTGTAATTTCTTTTTGCTGAATTCTTGATGACGCGTTAAATCATAATCGGTTCTTGAGTGTATCCCTTCTACTTCTTTAAACCCAAATGGAAATTCATATTCAATATCTAAAGCGGCATCTGCGTAATGGGCTAATTTGATATGGTCATGAAAACGGTATTTGTCTGCTGCAATGCCCAAACTTAAATGCCAATTCATACGTTCATTTTTCCAATGCTCATACCACTCTTTTTGGGTACCTGGCTTTACAAAAAATTGCATTTCCATTTGCTCAAACTCACGCATTCTAAATATAAACTGACGCGCTACAATTTCATTTCTAAAGGCCTTCCCAGTTTGTGCAATTCCAAAAGGAATTTTCATCCTTGCTGTTTTTTGCACATTCAAGAAATTAACAAAAATACCTTGTGCTGTCTCTGGTCTTAAATAAATGGTATTGGCATCTTCTGCTACAGAACCTAATTCTGTAGAGAACATTAAATTAAATTGACGAATCTCTGTCCAGTTACTTGTTCCACTTACACTACACTGTATTTTATTTGTTTGAATCAATATGCCTAAACCAGCAAAATCGTCATTCGCTAATAGGACTTCCATATCCGCAATAAGTTGCTTTGCACGATCACGCAATGCGGCACCTCCATCGGCTGCCTTAGCTGCTTCTTCATTTAACTTATCTGCATGTGCTTCAATTAAATGGTCTACACGGTATCTTTTTTTACTGTCCTTATTGTCAATCAATGGATCGCTAAAACTATCTACGTGACCACTAGCTTTCCAAGTGGTTGGATGCATGAAAATGGCAGCGTCAATACCCACAATATTTTCGTTCATCTGCGTCATGCTCTTCCACCAATCATCGCGAATGTTCTTTTTTAATTGTGCACCATAAGGACCATAATCATACACTGCACTTAATCCATCATAGATTTCACTACTAGGAAAAACGAATCCGTATTCTTTGGCATGCGAAATGATCGCTTGTAATGTATTGTCTGTAACTGTCTTACTCATAGTTTGCAAATATAGGTCGAGAAAAGATTATGGTTGTAATTTTTCATTGTTTTGGTGCCTTTCTTTGTCTCGAATGGTTTTCTTTTGGATATTTTTCTCCAATGCCGCAGTCAAATCAACACCTGTTTGATTGGCTAAGCAAATCAACACAAATAGCACATCCGCCATCTCATCCCCCAGGTCGGCACTTGCTTCCTTATTTTTAAAGGACTGATCCCCATATTTGCGCACCATTAACCTAGATAATTCCCCCACTTCTTCCATCAAGACACCTAAATTAGTTAACTCACTAAAATAGTTCACCCCAACGGTCTTGATCCATTGATCCACCTGGTCTTGTGCTGCTTGAATTGTAATTTGATTGGACATATTAATCTCTGTTTTTTGAATCCATTAAAATAGTGACTGGGCCATCGTTAATGAGTGCGACTTTCATGTCTGCCCCAAATTGTCCGGTGGCAATTGGCTTTCCAAGATCCTTTGTCAATTGTTGGATCATCTGTTCATAAATTGGAATCGCTATCTCGGGTTTTGCAGCTGCAATATAAGAAGGTCGATTCCCCTTTTTAGTGGCGGCATACAATGTGAATTGACTAATCAATAAGATGGATCCACCCATTTCTTGCAGGCTATGGTTCATGACCCCTTCTGCATCATCAAAAATGCGCATCTGAACCAGCTTATTGGACATCCATTGAATATCATCGATTGTATCCTCATTTTGAATGCCCAATAAGACCATTAAGCCTCCTTGAATGGCCCCAACAATCGCTCCATCTACTTTGACACTGGCCTCCGATACTCTCTGTATTACGACTCTCATAAGAATGCTATTTACGACGTGAAGATAAACAAAACTATTTTCACTAATTTAGCTGTAATTTCAACACCTTGAGTAGTATTAAAAAATTAGTCAGTCAAACCGCATGGTACGGACTTAGTTCAATAGCCGCAAGGTT
>JBILAW010000143.1:0-3889 GCA_044354025.1 Sediminibacterium sp. | reverse complement strand
CAGCCTCAAAACAGTACATGGAAATAAGAAACATCGCTATCATAGCCCACGTTGACCACGGTAAAACAACCTTGGTAGACAAAATTTTACACGCAACTAAAGTATTCAGAGACAACCAGGAGACTGGGGACTTAATCATGGATAGCAACGAGTTGGAGCGTGAAAGAGGTATTACTATCTTAAGTAAGAACGCTTCTGTAACCTATAAAGGCGTAAAAATTAACGTAATCGATACCCCAGGTCACTCTGACTTTGGTGGTGAGGTGGAGCGTGTTTTGAAAATGGCAGACGGTGTTTGTTTGTTGGTGGATGCATTTGAAGGACCTATGCCACAAACTCGTTTTGTATTACAAAAAGCATTACAGTTGAATTTAAAACCAATTGTAATTATCAATAAAGTTGATAAAGAAAACTGTCGTCCTGACGAAGTGCATGATGCAGTGTTTGAATTATTCTTCAACTTAGATGCAACAGAAGAACAATTAAATTTCCCTACTTTTTATGGTAGCGGAAAAAATGGTTGGTTCAATGAGTCATTGACTCAATGTGAAGATATCACGCCTTTAATGGATGGTATCTTAAAGTATGTTCCAGGTCCAGATGTGAAGGAAGGACATACACAAATGCAAATCACATCTTTAGATTATTCTACGTTCCTAGGTCGTATTGCCATTGGAAAAGTAGAAAGAGGTACGATTAAAGAAAATCAAAATATTGTTTTGGTGCAAGCGGATGGTAGCATCAAAAAAAGTAAGGTAAAAGAATTGTATGTATTTGAAGGAATGGGTAAGCGTAAAGTAACAGAAGTTGTTTCTGGTGATTTATGTGCTGTAGTTGGTTTAGAAGAATTCAATATCGGTGATACCATTGCTGATCCAGAAAATCCTGAAGCATTACCTGTGATTAGTGTAGATGAACCTACAATGAGTATGACATTTAGTATTAACAATTCACCTTTCTTTGGTAAGGAAGGAAAGTTTGTTACTTCTCGACATATCCGTGATCGTTTATTGAAGGAAACTGAAAAGAATTTAGCATTACGTGTAGAAGAAACAGATAGTGCGGATAGCTTCTTGGTATTTGGTCGTGGAATTTTACACTTAGGTGTACTAGTAGAGACAATGCGTCGTGAAGGATATGAGTTGACGGTAGGTAATCCACAAGTGTTGGTGAAAGATATTGACGGCAAAAAAAATGAGCCATTTGAAATATTGGTGGTAGATGTTCCAAGTGAATTTAGCGGTAAAGTCATTGACTTAGTAACTCAAAAGAAAGGTGAAATGTTGATCATGGAATCTAAAGGCACCATGCAACACTTAGAATTTGATATTCCTTCTAGAGGTTTGATTGGATTACGTTCTCAGATGTTGACACAAACTGCAGGTGAAGCTGTAATGGCGCACCGTTTCAATGAATACAAGCCTTGGAAAGGACCAATTCCTGGAAGAAGCAATGGCGTATTGATTGCAAAGACAGGTGGTTTAACAACTGCTTATTCTATTGATAAATTACAAGACAGAGGTCGTTTCTTTATTGAGCCAGGTGAAGAAGTTTATGCAGGTCAAGTACTGGCTGAGCATATTAAGCCAGGTGATTTGAATATCAATGCTGTCGAGATGAAAAAATTAACCAACCACCGTGCGAGTGGAAGTGATGATAGCGTTCGTATCACACCAAAAGTACAATACACTTTAGAAGAGTGTATGGAGTACATTCAATTTGATGAGTGTATCGAGGTGACACCAAAGTCGGTTCGTATGCGTAAGTCTTTATTGGATGAGAATGAGCGTAGTAAAGCAACAAAACAATCTGCTCAATAAGCAATTTGCTATAAGTATAAAAAAAGAGTCTCAATGAAAATTGAGACTCTTTTTTATAGGTATATTAAACTTAAAATTTGATGATAGACATTCAGTTTATTTAAATCTACTTTCATATTTATGCGTTCACTGGTTTATTCAGTGTCGCCCACAATAAGTCCTTTAATTCTATCAGGTTTTTAGAAATAGCAGAAGAGATAAAAATATGAGGAATATTTTCTGGTAATTCTTTTTCGATGGCATCTATTAATTCTTGATCTAGTAAATCTGTTTTACTAATTGCAATGATGAAGTCTTTTTGTAACAACTCGGGATTGAATGCATGCAATTCATTCTTTAAAATTTCGAATTCTTTTTTGTGGTCATTTGAGTCAGCTGGAATTAAGAAAAGTAAAACCGCATTTCTTTCGATATGTCTTAAGAATCGATGGCCTAAGCCTTTTCCTTCAGCAGCACCTTCGATGATTCCAGGTAAATCTGCAATACAGAAAGATAGATTGTTTCTGTATTCAACCATACCCAATTGAGGCGTCAAAGTTGTAAAGGCGTAGTTTGCAATTTTTGGCTTTGCTGCTGTAATTGCTGATAAGAGTGTGGATTTACCTGCATTTGGAAAACCAACCAATCCAACATCTGCAAGTACTTTTAATTCTATTTGTTTCCATCCTTCTATTCCATCTTCTCCAGGTTGTGCATACTCAGGAACTTGTTGTGTAGGTGTAGCAAAATTACTATTGCCCAATCCACCTCGACCTCCTTTCATCCAAACAATTTCTTGTCCATCATGTAAAATTTCTGCTTCAATTGCACCGGTCTCTTCGTCTCTTGCGATGGTTCCCAGCGGCACTTCTATAATGATATCTTCACCGTCTTTACCAGTACATTTATTTTTAGAGCCATTCTCTCCGTCTTTTGCCAATACATTTTTATGATATCGCAAATGCAATAAGGTCCAAAGTTGGGAATTACCTCTAAGAATCACATGCCCACCTCTACCGCCATCACCGCCATCTGGTCCGCCCTTAGCTGTTAATTTATTTCGCAGAAAATGTCTACAACCAGCTCCGCCATGACCACTATGGGCAAAAATTCGGATGTAATCAATAAAATTATTTCTTTCTGACACGAGTACTTGTTATAGCTGCAAAGTTACTACAATCAAGCGGTAAAAAAATTTAACTATTTGCCTTTAAGCCATCAATTAAAATAGCCACCATGTTTTGTTCAAGTTCCTCTGCACTGATTTTTTTGGTCGAACGGTGCCAGCTTTCGATGCCACTTACTGCATGTAAAAATATAAGCACTACGGTTGGGGCATCAATCGGCTTGATTTCCTTATTCCTAATCCCTTCTTCAATAATTGCGGCCAATCTTTTACGATATACCCTTCTTTGATTTTGGTAATTGGATAAGTAGGGATCAGAAAGGTGTTTCCATTCTCTATCGCTTACATATACTTCCTCATACTGATGAATCATCTCTACGATATGGAATCGTAGGATCTTTTCCATTTTTTTTAATGAACTAATTTCTTCTGATTCTATTTCATCAATTTTTAATACAAAACGATTGGCTACATTGAATACCAATTCATGCAATAACTCACTTTTAGATTTGATATGATTGTACAAACTGGCAGCTTCCACACCAACAGCCTCTGCTAAATCGCGCATACTTGCCGCTTTATAGCCCTTTTCTCTAAAAAGAGTAGCTGCTTTACGCACAATTACGTCTTTTCTGGACCCGTTTTTTTCTGTTTTGATTCTAGCCATGATGTTATTTTGTGCGTTGATTAGCACAAAATTATCGAATAAAAACCAAGGTTTTGGTTAATTTTTGATTAATTCATCCAATTTCGTTAGTTTTTTGGTAATCAACTAGTTGCATTCGTAGAAGTACTTCGATTTAGAATGCTTTGGGATAGAAGGCTTAAAAATCGTAGATTCGCAACTGAAAATCAAAAAAATACACATGTCTTTAGTAGTCGTTGGATCTATGGCTTTTGATGCCATTGAAACCCCTTTTGGGAAAAGTGATAAAATCATAGGTGGTGCTGCAACTTATATTGC
>JBILAW010000043.1:0-13308 GCA_044354025.1 Sediminibacterium sp. | reverse complement strand
CAGACTCTGCAGATCCAATGGATATTCGTTACAATATGATCAACTGGGTGCACCGTTCTACTAGAGGATGGAGTTATGGCGCTTCTGTGGTGGACCCTAGAACTGGAGAGATTATCAAAGGGCAAGTTTCATTAGGCTCTTTGAGAGTAAGACAGGATTATTTAATTTTTGCTGCATTGCTATCCCCTTATACAACAGGCAAGCCGGTTTCAGAGGAAATGCGTAAAGCTGCCATTCATAGATTAAGACAACTTTCTGCGCATGAAATTGGACATACCTTGGGCTTACAACACAATTATGCATCTAGTTTTAATGACCGATCATCGGTGATGGACTACCCACATCCAAATGTTTTTGTAAATGCAAAAGGTGCTTTGGATTTCTCTACCATTTACACAGACGAAATTGGTCTTTGGGATAAACGTGCCATCACTTATGGTTACCAAGATTTTCCAAAAGGCACAGATGAAGCAAATGCTTTAAATAATTTATTAGAAGAAAATTCAAAAAATGGATTGCAATTTATTGCAGATGCTGACGCAAGAGCAGCAGGCGGTATGCACCCCAATGCGCATCTTTGGGATAACCAACCTGATGCAGTGGATGGCTTAATGCAAACTTTTGCTGTACGCAATAAAGCGATGCAACAATTTGGGGAAGATGCAGTGAAAGTTGGAACACCTTTAGCTCAATTGGAAGATATGCTTGTGCCAGTCTACAATTACCATCGTTATCAATACGAAGCAGTTACAAAATTAATTGGTGGTGTCAATTATCAATATAGTGTTAGAGGAGACAAAAATCAAATTCAACCGACTATTTTACCCAATGCGATGCAGCAAAAAGCCTTAGATGCCGCCTTGGCATGTTTAGCACCTAGCTTCTTATCGATTCCAGAAAATGTTTTACAATTGATTCCTCCAAGACCACCAATGTACTATGGCGTAGGGGAATTATTTACGAAAAGAACTGGATTGAGTTTTGATGCATTGTCACCAGCCGAAGCCTTGGTGGATTTTGAATTGTCTTTTTTATTCAATGCAGAAAGGGCTAATCGTTTAGTGCAAAACAAAGCTAGAGCTGGGAGTATGGGATGGGACAATGTACTAGATGCCATTTTAGATAAAACTTGGTATGCACCAACAGTGTCTGGCTTAGCTGGATCCGTTCAATTACAAACACAACAACAAACATTAAGCTGGCTGATTGGCATGAGCCAAAGTAGTGATGCTAATTTTGAAGTGAAAAGTATTTGTGCGAATAGATTGAATAAATTGAAATCAAAATTAACAAGTCTATCCATCAGCAACCCGAAGCTTACAGCACATTATCAATATGCGATTAGCAGAATCAATGATCCTGAGAAAATCACGCTTCCTAAACCTGTAGTCATTCCTCCAGGTGCACCGATTGGATGTGATTTATAAAAGAAAAGCCCCGCGAAATTCGCGGGGCTTTTCTTTTATCATTAGAGAGAAAATAATAAGAGTAAAAAAAATCGAGGGGCCCGTTTATGGGGTCCCTCGAAAAAATCATTAGTCTAAACTAAATGAACATTCTTAAAGGTTCTTCTAAATAGCTTTTTAAAGTTTGTAAGAAAGCTGATCCTGTTGCACCATCCACTACTCTATGGTCACAACTTAAGGTTACATTCATCACATTACCTGGTACTATTTGACCATTCTTTACCACAGGCTCTTGCGCAATACCCCCTACCGCTAGGATACAAGCATCTGGCGGGTTAATAATGGCAGTGAATGAATCTATTCCAAACATACCTAAATTAGAAATGGTGAAAGTGCTTCCTTCCCAATCTGAAGGTTGTAATTTTTTGTCTTTTGCTTTTTTAGCAAACTCTTTTACAGAGACACTTATTTCATCCAAAGAAAGTCCGTCTGCAAAACGAAGTACAGGAACCAATAAGCCTTCGTCGACAGCCACGGCAATACCAATATTCACATGATGGTTAGCACGAATCACATCGCCTAACCAACTGCTATTTACTTTAGAATGTTGTTTTAAAGAAAGGGCTACTGCTTTAACAATAAAATCGTTGAAGCTAATTTTAACAGGGGCTGTTTCATTCACTACTGTTCTAGCAGCAATAGTAGCATCCATGTTAATTTTCATGGTTAAGTAAAAATGCGGTGCTGTAAATAAACTTTCGCTTAAACGTCTAGCAATAGTTTTACGCATTTGAGAAACCGGCGTATCAACAAAGCTTACTTGACCTACAAAATTCGTATTTCTTGGAGCTGCTGCTTTTGCAGTACTTGAAGTATTACCTGGCGTATAATTATCTAAATCTGTTCTTGTAATTCTTCCATGCTCACCTGTGCCTTGCACATATTTTAAATCTATTCCTTTTTCTTTTGCAATTTTTTTAGCTAAAGGTGATGCAAATATTCTTCCCTCATTCACTACTTGCGCTGAAGTAGGTTGCACAGCCGCCGCTGTTGGCATAGGTGCAGCTTGAGTAGATGATGATGTAGCTGCTGTTGATACAGCTGGAGCCGATGCTGTTGCAGCAGTTGCTTGTGCAGCGCTACCTTTTAATGCAGCAACAATTGGAGCAATCTCCAAGCCTTGTTGTCCAATGATACAAAGTAAATCGTTCACTAAAATCTTCTCTCCTGCTTGAGCACCTTGGTATAATAAAATGCCGTCTTTATAAGATTCCAATTCCATCGTTGCCTTATCGGTTTCGATGTCTGCTAATACTTCTCCTTTTTTTACGGTATCTCCAATTTGCTTATGCCATCCTGCGATCACCCCTTCGGTCATGGTATCACTTAATCTTGGCATCAATACCACTTCTTCCATTGCCGAAAAATCTGCAGCTGGAGCAGCAGGCGCTGCCGGAGCTGTTGTAGGTGCATCTGAAGTTTCAATTGTTTGATTTGGCGCATTTGCTGCACCCGTATTTTGAGCAATCAAAGCAGTCACATCTTCACCTGCTTTTCCAAAAATGGCCAATAAATCGTTGACTTGTAATTTGCCACCACGAGGTGTGCCTATGTGTAATAAAATACCATCTTGATAGCTCTCCAATTCCATGGTTGCTTTATCCGTTTCTATTTCGGCTAACAAATCGCCTTTTTTTACGGTATCCCCCACATTCTTGTGCCAAGCCGCAACAACACCTTCGGTCATGGTATCACTCAAACGGGGCATTAATATTACTTCTGCCATAGGTAAAAAGCTAATTTGTAATTGAGTGGTGAAATTACACTAAAAATGTATTTTTTCCCACCGAAATAGGCAATTTTATAGCAAATAAGGTCAAATTAAGGCAGATAAAAATAAATCCTAGATACCTTATTGTCCCTGCGCTAAACTATATGCTTTTTTGTCTCCCCACATATTCAATATTTCAACTGAACTAATCTGAAAATTTTTAGCAAGCGCGCTATATAAATGGATGATATCTGATTGGGTTAGTGGCGTCGCATTTTCCGTTTCAAATCGAAGAAGATATTGATTCACTAGGTTGGTGAAAACAGAGCCTGTTGGCCAAACCTGCGTTCCTCTATTAGAAATTGTAACCAATTTCAATTCATTTTTTTCTTGTTGCATGGCTATGGCAGCCAATTCATTTGGCTGTAATGTTGTTTCAATAAAGAAATCTGCTCCAACAATTTTATGGGGCTCCTTATTTGAACCCAATAACATTGGATTGTTTGAGATAGCCCTATTCGTAGATACAAAATCAAAATCTTTCAAGTTTGGTTTTGGATTTTGTGTTGGTTGTTTGCCAAAATTATCAATGATGGCTTGTGCAAAAACAGTGGTATTCACCGAAGCAATCGACTTGTCTCCAAAATCACCAGTGTGCACGCCGGACTCCAATGTAAACAATAATGCATTTTCAATCATAACTGCTTTTTCCATCATGCCTAGATGACGCAACATATTCAATCCACTCAATAATAATGAAGTAGGATTGGCAATATTTTTACCTGCAATATCTGGTGCAGTGCCATGTACTGCCTCGAAAATAGAAATATGATCTCCGATATTTGAAGATGGCGCAAAACCAAGCCCACCAACCAATCCAGCACATAGGTCACTCACAATATCTCCTTGTAAATTGGTGAGTACAATCACATCAAATAATTCTGGATGACTTACCAATTTCATACATAAATCATCTACAATGATATCGTCCGCTTTCAGATTTGGATATCCCTTTGCAATCTCATTAAAGACTTCCAAGAATAGTCCATCCGTTAATTTCATGATATTGGCCTTGTGTCCACAAGTAATTCTTTTTGCACCTTTTTTCTGAGCCATTTCAAATGCATAACGAATCACTTGTTCACTTCCGCCTCTGGTAATATATCTTCTGGCAATGGCGACATCTTGTGTTAATTTGTGTTCGATGCCACCATAAGTGTCTTCGATGTTTTCACGCACAATGGTCAAATCAATATTGATACCTGCTTTACTAAAAACAGTATCTACCCCACTTAAAGTTTGAAATTTTCTGTCATTCGCGTAGGTGTTCCAAGTTTTTCTTGCCGTTACATTGACACTTTTAACCCCTTTGCCTTTTGGTGTTTCCATTGGCCCCTTAAAAAGAATGCCTAATTGTTCAATCGTTTCTTTTGCTTCTGGAGTCATCCCATTGCTAAACCCTTTATCAAATACCCATTTTCCCATGTCTACATACTGATAATCCAATGGCAATTTAGCCGCATTGAATATGCCAATGACTGCTTCCATAATCTCTGGACCGATTCCGTCACCTTTAGCTACAGCTATCTTCATTTTAGTCAGTTTTAATGGTAAAAAGGGCGTTTAAAATACAATTTGCAAACGTTGCCGCGAAGTTAGGTGAGTTCCTGCTGGTTTAAAAAAAATAGCCTGACTTTTTGGGCAAGCTGAGTAAAATATTTGCTAAATTTATCCCGCAGTATACTCTGCAAGTTACTTTTGATCACCATGGTCATGATTTCTACAATTTCTGAAGGCATAGAAGTAAGTGTTGAAACCTTTTACCAAAAAGATTATAGCAACCCTTTACAGCAAGATTTTATGTTTGCTTATCGCATTACTATAGAAAATCACAACTCATTTCCTGTAAAACTACTCCGTAGATTTTGGGAAATATTTGACAGCAATGGAGAGCATAGAGTGGTAGAAGGCGAAGGCGTGGTAGGTGTACAACCTTTAATCATGCCAGGAAAGCAGTATCAATATGTAAGTGGATGTAATTTAAAAACCGAATTAGGTAAGATGCAAGGTTATTATAGTATGGAGAATATTGAAAAAAAGGAAGCCATTCAAGTTAATATTCCTGCCTTCAAAATGATTGCACCAGTTAAATTAAATTAAGCTGAAGGTTAAGCTTAAAGTAAATTCAAGTTTATTTTTAAAAAATACTGATGGCCTAAAAGTCCAGGTCTGCTTGATCAAAGATGGTCTGGGCAGGGGTTTTTAATAATTGATTGAGATCGCTTTTTGAGGTTCCTTTTTGTTGGTTCATCCAAGATTTTACAATGCTGTAGCCAATAAATTTACCCACGTTGCCTGGTATATCCTCTCCAAAATAATCATTGTAAGGCGCTTCTCTTAAAATCGCTGAAGTCAAATTGGGATCCACAGAAAAAAGTCTGTTTTGGCTTGATAAGAAAGTCCAAATATCCCCTTTATTTTCTTCGATTGCTTTTAGCTGATTCCCTGTATAACCCAATAACAGTGTATCTGAAGCAGTTGGCAAACATTGGGCGAGTATATATTGACGCTTCCCAATTTCAATCATTTGTTCTATTAATTGTTTCCCATTCATTGCTAAAGGATCATAATCATTCAATATATTTTGAATAGAATTGACTACAATATATTCTGGTGCAAATTGACGACTAATATATGTTGGGTAGATGGTATTGATTTGTTCGGAGTAATACCAGCTTGACGCCGCACCCATATACAATTGAAGACCAATAGCAAGTCCATCTTTAGTCACCACATTCCCATAGGTTTCGAGTGGCCCTATAAAATAAATGATTTGCGTTGGCAAAGTATAGGATGGAAAATAGAAATGGAATCTTTTAAAAGCTGCTTCTATCTCTGGATTTGCTTTTTTAGATGCTTGTACTTTTTGAGTTGCTTGATAGATAGGGAGATAGGCTTTATAAAAAGCCAATATCTTTTTAGGCTCTTTTTTTGAAGACAGCATCAAAATTCGATTAAAATAATCTTCCGAAAATTGAGGATATGCTTGGACTAATTTGGCTAAATCTGACTCAAAATGCAAGCTGTCCATGGCAAAGAAAGCACTGTCAAATCGAATTACTCGGATATTTGTAGTTGGCGCATGTAGGGCAGGGTCTTGAGGTGCCGTATTACAGGCTCCAAGGGTAAGTCCAATCCATCCATAAAATAAAGCAGTTAAACGCATCCTCGAAAGTACAAAAAAAGCGAGGTTATTTCTTTTAAAAACCGACCTTTGATGCATGAAAATTTGTATCGCCCAACAGAATTATCATATTGGCAATTTCGAGGCCAACACAAAACAGATTGTGGATGCTATTGAGCTTGCAAAGCAACAAGGTGCTGATTTAATTTTATTTAGCGAAATGAGTGTCTGCGGTTATCCTGCGAGAGACTTTGTAGAGTTCGATGATTTTATCAATCAATGTTATGCCAGTGTAGATGCCATTAGAAAAGTGGCAGACACGATTGGTGTATTGATTGGCGCCCCAGCGCACAATACCAATGAAAAAGGGAAACCTTTGTACAATGCAGCGTTTTTTTTATACGATCAAAAAATACAAGCAGAGATTCATAAAACATTATTACCTACTTATGATGTGTTTGACGAGAATCGATATTTTGAACCAGCGAGCGAATGGAAAGTAGTTCCCTTCAAAGGAAAACAATTGGCGATCACCATTTGTGAAGACATTTGGAACCTTGGAGACAATCCATTGTACACGATTTGTCCCATGGATCAAATGATGCAACAAGCTCCAGATATCTTACTCAATTTAAGTGCTTCTCCATTTGATTATACCCATGATGAAGATCGAAAAGCCACCATTAAATCAAATGTGGTAAAATATAAAAAGCCATTGTTCTATTGTAACGCCATTGGAAGTCAAACAGAAATTGTATTTGATGGCGCTTCTTTGGTTTTTGATAAGGATGCTAATTTATGTGGTGCCTTACCGATGTTTGAATCTGCTATGCAAATTTTTGAATGCAATGATGATGGAACCATCAATGCGCCAATCCTTGAACCAGCGGCATCTGTTCCAAGTAAAGAATTGCATCCTGCTAATCTAGTACCAGCATTGAATATCGACCAAGTTTATAAAGCATTGGTATTAGGTGTGAAGGATTATTTTAATAAGATGGGTTTTAAAAAAGCAATACTAGGATCTTCTGGAGGCATTGACTCCGCTGTAACCCTTGCCATTGCTTGCGAAGCACTTGGAAAAGAAAATGTATACGCCATTTTAATGCCTTCTCCCTACTCCACTTTGCATTCTGTAGAGGATGCTGTTCAGTTAAGTAAAAACTTAGGCAACCCTTACGATACCATTGCGATTAAAGATGTGTATGAAAGTTTTTTAGAAACTTTGAAGCCTATTTTTAAAGATCTTCCTTTCTCATTAGCCGAAGAGAATATCCAAAGCAGGTCGAGAGGAAATCTACTCATGGCCATAGCAAATAAATTCGGCTATGTGTTATTGAACACTTCTAATAAAAGTGAATTGGCAACAGGTTATGGCACATTGTATGGTGATATGGCAGGAGGATTGGGTGTATTAGGGGATTGTTATAAATTACAAGTGTACGAATTGGCCAATTATATTAATTCAACAAAAGAAGTCATCCCAACAAATATTATTGAAAAAGCGCCAAGCGCAGAACTAAGACCAGATCAAAAAGACAGCGATAGTTTACCAGACTATGCCGTATTGGATCAAATATTATATCAATACATTGAAAAACGTGCAGACCCTGCAATCATTAAAGCACTTGGATTTGACGCGGCATTGGTAGATCGTACCTTAAAAATGGTGAACACCAACGAATACAAACGCAACCAATTTTGTCCTATTATTCGGATATCGCCAAAAGCATTCGGCGTGGGAAGAAGAATGCCTATTGTTGGAAAATATTTAAATTAGCGTATGAAAAACAAAACGATGATTTGCTTAGCCAGTGTTTTACTTTTTTTAAGCTTGAACACTGTTGCCCAAAAAAATGCACCCATTTTACCAGGTGCTTATCAAACAGCAGCATACCTACCACTTTTAAAAAATAAAAGAGTGGGCTTGTTTACCAACCACACTGCTACTGTAGGTAAAAAACATTTAATCGACACTTTACTTTCAAGTGGGATTCAAATACAAAAAGTATTTACACCAGAGCATGGTCTTAGAGGCACTGCAGATGCAGGAGAAAAAACCAAGGATGGCATAGACGAAGCCACTGGCGTAAAGATTGTTTCACTCTATGGAAAAAAATACGGACCAAGTGAAGAAGATCTTAAAGATGTAGACGTGTTATTATTTGATATACAAGATGTGGGCACAAGATTTTATACTTATATCTCTTCGCTGCAATACTATATGGAAGCTGCATGGGCCAATAATAAACCCTTGGTTATTTTAGATCGTCCAAATCCTAATGGGCACTACGTAGATGGACCTGTATTAGAAAAACCATATAGTAGTTTTGTTGGCAAGAAATCTATTCCAACTGTTTATGGCATGACCATTGGCGAATACGCAAGAATGTTGGTGGGTGAAAAATGGTTAACAGCACCAGCAGATAGCAATATCAATAAAGCAGGAAGCCCAATTCAATTCACTGTGATTGGATGCAAGAATTATGACCATAGTTCCATGTATACCTTTAATATTGCGCCCTCTCCAAATTTGCCAGACATGAATGCCATCTATTGGTATCCAACCACCTGTTTAATTGAAGGATCTGTGATGAGTGAAGGACGTGGCACTGCACATGCATTTGCGCATATTGGTCACCCAAGTATTCAAGGCAAAAGTTTTAGCTTTATTCCTGGGCCAAGAACAGGCGCAATGAATTCTAAATTGTATGGACAGACCTGCTATGGATGGGATCTAAGTAAGCAACAAGCCCCAAATAAGATTGACCTAGATTTGATCATCGAGATGTACCAAGCTTTCCCTGTAAAAGATAGTTTTTTTATTGCGCCTAAATCAAAATTAGCCCCCGACTACTTCTTCAATAAATTAGCAGGTAACGCAGTATTGATGGAACAATTAAAATCAGGTCAATCTTCTGCAGCCATTAGAGCTAGTTGGCAACCTGGCTTAACTGCATTTAAATTGATGCGTAAAAAATATTTATTGTACAAAGATTTTGAATAGATAAAAATATAATACCAGATATTATTAAGTGTTATAGGATAAAACCTACTAAACTAATTTCATTTTACTATCTATAAAAAAAGGTCCCGAAATTTCGGGACCTTTTTTATTGAAGCAATCAATTGATTTATTCAATTACAGATTCAATTACCCTCCAATAATTGGAATGGCTAATTGATGAACTGCATCGTTTAATTTTTTAACACCTGTTTTCTTCAATGTATCTAACTTATTGAATTCCGCATCTACTTGTCCTTTTAACAATTCATACACCCCTTGTACTTGTTGAGTTGGAGCTGTGTAGCCAGATGCTGCTGATTCAAATACGCCAGCAATTTTATCATCTAAACGAATTGGGAAATTCAATACGTCCTGTCCGCTCTTTGCTTTTGTTTGATGCAAAGCTTCTTCGATTGAAGTTAAGCTAGCCAAAACTTCTTTTGCTTGCTTTTGGAAAGCAGAATCTTTTGTTTTCTTCTGTAACATACCAATCTGTGCACGTAATTCTTTGATGCCCTTTAGGTTTTTCATGATCTCACTAAATGTGCCGGCAACTTTTAATAAGAACTGTTCCTGCGCTTTCAAGTCTGCATCAGATACTTTATAATTTGGATCTGCAACAATTGTAAATGGCATTTCGCTCACTGTATTATCGATTGTCACTTTTGCCGTGTACTTACCCGGAGCTGCTAGTACTGGACTTGTTGAACCATTCCAAAGAATCAAACCAGTCTCTGGTTTTTCAGCTTCTTTATGGTACATATTCCATACATAAGACTGTAATCCAGCTTCGCTACTTGGTCCTCCTGCTTCTGTATGATTGATTTTTTTGATCACTTTTTTCTGATCATCCATAATCTCGATTTCCACTTTGGAAGAATCCGTATTTGCTTTCCAGTATTTGATTACCACGCCTTTAGCAGGATTCGTTCCTACATTTGCTGGCATACTCACAGTTGCGCCACGTCCTCTTCTGCCACCCATTTGTGGGGGTACGCGATAAGTATTGGCAATTGGAAATACTTGACTTGCTGTAGGAGCAGGTTGGAAATTTTCTACAAATGACAAGTCATCTAAAACATAAATACTTCTTCCTTGTGTTCCCACAATTAAGTTATGGTCCTTTATCAATAAATCAGTAATAGGCGTTACTGGAAGATCTAATTGAAAGCGCTCCCAAGATGCACCATCATTAATAGATACATACAATCCATATTCTGTACCTGCAAACAAGACGCCTGCTTTTCTTGGACTTGCTACAATCGCTCTTGTAAAGTGCATTGGATCAATTCCATTGGTAATTTTAGTCCATGTAGCACCGTAGTCTGTGGTTTTGTAGATATAAGGCGCAAAGTCATCTAGTTTATACCTTGTACCTGCAAAATAGGCAGTTCCTTTTCTAATTGGATCTACTTCTACTCTATTCCACATGATCCATTTAGGTGCATCTTTTGGTGTTACATTCGTCCATGTTTTACCACCATCTTTGCTCACATGAATCAAACCATCATCACTTCCTGTCCATAATAAATCCTTTTCAACTGGTGATTCTGCCGCAGTGAAAATCGTACAATAATATTCTACACTGGTATTGTCTTGTGTAATTGGTCCACCAGAACTTTTTTGTTTAGTCTTATCATCCGTCGTTAAATCTGGAGATAACATATTCCAGCTTGCACCTTCATTTTCTGAAGAAAATAAATGGTTACCTGCTGTGTATAATTTCTTTGGATTGTGCGGAGAGAAGAAGATTGGATGATTCCATTGGAAACGATACTTCATCACTTCTGCGCCTGCACCCATTGGATTATCTGGCCATACATTGATCACTCTATTCTCACCTGTTTTATGGTCGTAACGTGTAATCAATCCGCCATAAGATCCACCATATACAATATCACTATTCAATGGATCAGCAACAATATAGCCACTCTCACCACCTGCAGTCACATCAAAATCATTCTCTCCAATAAATGCACCATAGGTACTTGACTTAATTCTGAAGGCAGAATTATCTTGTTGTGCTGCTAAGATTCGGTAAGGGAAACTATTATCCGTACTTAAACGATACACTTGTACAGTTGGCTGATTCATCATCGTACTCCAGTTTCTACCAGCATCCATACTCACTTGCGCACCACCGTCGTCAGAAACAATCATTCTTTTGCCATTCTTAGGATCAATCCATAAATCATGGTGATCACCATGAGGTGTTCTTAAAGAAGTAAAGTTTTTACCGCCATCAGAAGACACCATAAAGTTCACATTAGGGCAGTATACTTTATTTTCATCTGCTGGATCTACAAATACTTTCGTATAATACCAAGCACGTTGACGAATATTATTATCACTACTTGCTAATTCCCAAGTTTTTCCTGCATCGTTTGATACGTACAATCCACCCTTTGCATTTTCAATCAATGCATATAATTTATCGGTATTTGATTTTGCAATTGCCACACCAACAATACCCCATACACCCTTAGGTAATCCTTTATTGTTGCTAATAGACACCCAAGTGTTTCCACCGTCTGTACTTTTATACATGCCTGAGCCAGCACCACCACTTTCTAAACTATAAGGCGTACGAATCAATTCCCATGTACCCGCATACATAATATCTGGATTGCTTGGATCAATGATTAAATCGCTTGCGCCTGTTTGTGGATTCACATACAATACTCTTTTCCATGTAGCGCCGCCATCTATACTTTTGTACACCCCTCTGTTTTCATTTGGACCAAATAAATGACCCATCACAGCAGCCCAAACAATGTCTGGATTTTTTGGATGCACAATTAAACGAACAATATGACGACCTTCTTTTAGACCAATATTCTTCCATGTCTTACCATCATCTGTTGACTTCCACATGCCTTCTAAGCCTTCACTTACATTACCACGCATAGAATTCTCCCCTTCGCCAACATATACAATAGATTCATTCGATGGCGCAATGGCAATGGAACCAATGGTACCACCAAAATACCCATCAGAAATATTTTTCCAGTTATTACCTGCATCGGTTGTCTTCCAAACACCGCCGCCTGTTGCGCCCATGTAAAAAGTATTTACATCCGTATAAGATCCAACACCTGCTGCAGCACGTCCACCTCTGAATGGGCCAACTAGTCTAAAACTTTGTGCTTTAATAATTGGGTCTTGTGATAATTCAACTGGCTTGATTGGCTCTGTTGATTTTTTCTTTTGCGCTTGAGCAGGACTAATAGCTACTAGTCCAACCAATGCTACAAATACAAAAAGTAGTTTTTTCATAATTGAAATTTATAATGAATAATCTTTGTTTAAATAGTAAAAAAAACGAGCCCTCCAATCGGAGGGCTGCGTCTTTATTTAATCGCTTCTATTTCTTTGAATTTTTTAATTGGCGTTGCTTCTACTAATTTTCTAAAGTCTGCCCAATCTTTTGCAAAGAATGCATTCACTTTTGTAACAACATCAGCTGCTGCTATATTCGCTTCTGCAATGGCGCGATCTTCTTGTGCACCTGGCATAGAAGTCTTACCCATTACAAGCATACTCGCATTGCGGATAATACCCATTGGCGTGATTGTTGCAACGGTTCCGTAACCTTGCTTCTCTTGTCTTTTGCCCACCATCATTTCTCTTAAGTTCTTCACTTTTTCAGTAATGGCTTTATGCACTTTATTCAAGCTATCTAAGCCTTTATCTTTTTTATCTTTCCACTCTGTCTTTAATTGCGTTAAAATTAAATCTGCATCGTCTAATTGGTCTTGTGCAGCATTGTATTTATCTGCAACCACCTGCAATTGATCTAATAATTTATCCTGTGCAAGTACCACTTCGTTTCTGCTAGGCAATCTTGGATCGTCTGCAACATCAACCATGGCTGAATCTTTCCAATTACCCGCAGTTACAACTACTTTATACTTACCAGGTAATACATCTCTACCAGTGA
>JBILAW010000042.1:0-13341 GCA_044354025.1 Sediminibacterium sp. | reverse complement strand
ACTTATCAAAGGTGCTTAGTAAGAAGCAGGAAGTGATTAAGGATTTTAAGAAAGGATTTTTACCAGTGATTATCCCAGTATTCATTATATGTGGCTTAATCATGCCTGCAAATTTATCAAATGCATTGTTGACAGGAGCGACTTCATTGCTTTTATTATTTATTGGTAGAGTGAGTTTTAAACATATTTTATTAACGATTGGAGTTGCAATGATTCCAATTGTCATTATCATTAGTGTAGCTATGGCTACACATAACGCCAATCAGGGTTCGGCTGATTCGGAAAAACCAGTTATTGCTGAGTCATTAAAGAGTTGGGGACGTTTTGGAACTTGGGTGAATCGAGTGCAAGATTTTATGTACGCAAAAGACAATGAAGTGCCGTATCAAGTGCAACAAGCAAAAATCGCGATTGCGAATGGTGGCATATTTGTTGGACTTGGCCCGGGGAATAGTCAGCAAAGAAACTTTTTACCGCAGGCTTATAATGATTTTATTTATGCAGTGATTATCGAAGAGTATGGATTATTAGGTGGGGCATTCATCATCTTTATTTACCTCGTATTTTTATTTAGGTGCATCCGAATATTTAGAAAGTGTCCCTATGCATTTGGTGCTTTTTTAGCACTAGGATTAAGCTTTACATTAATTATTCAAGCGGTCGCCAATATGGCGGTAAATGTGGCGATTGTCCCTGTAACTGGAGTGACCTTGCCACTGTTAAGTATGGGGGGAAGCTCTTTTATTTTTACTTGTTGCTCGATAGGTTTGATATTAAGTGTCGCAAGAAATGTGGAGCAAATGGAGGGTAAGGCACCAGTTGAAACTGAGATTGAAATTCCTAACGAAAATATTGAGCCTGTAAATGTCTAATCCAATACATACTCCTTTGCGCATCATCATCGCTGGCGGTGGGACAGGTGGGCATATTTTTCCAGCTATCGCTGTAGCACAGGCTATACAGAAGTTACAGCCTGATGCGAGCATTTTATTTGTAGGTGCGCAAGGCAAAATGGAAATGGAGAAAGTGCCACAAGCTGGATATCAAATTGTAGGATTGACCATTGCAGGATTCAATAGACAAAATATTTTTAAAAATTTGACATTGCCATTTAAGTTGATAAAAAGTTTTATTCAAGTTAAAACCATCTTCAATCAATTTAAACCAAATGCCGTATTTGGCGTAGGCGGCTATTCAAGTTTCCCCGTTTTAAAATATGCACAGGCAAGAGGGATACCAACTTTTATACATGAGGCCAATGCATTTGCCGGGAAAGCCAATCAATGGTTGGGTACGCGTGCAACAAAAATATTTACTGGTACAAAAGGAATGGAAGGATTTTTCCCATTCAAAAAAATTCAGATTACAGGCAATCCTGTGCGACAAAATATTGCAGAAGGGCTAATAGATAAAGAAAAAGCTTTGTTGCAATTTGGGTTACTTCCTAATTACACAACTTTATTGATTATTGGAGGAAGCCTAGGTGCAGCATCTATCAATCAAGCCATTCAGCAAAATTTGGCTGCATTTGAAAAAATGGGATTACAATTAATTTGGCAGACTGGTAAGCCCAATGCAGCAATGTATAAAGCTGCTGCGAGTGCATTTGGGAATGTATATGTGGACAGTTTTATCAATGATATGAGCGCTGCTTATGCTGCAGCAGATATGGTGGTAAGTCGTTCAGGTGCGATGGCTGTTGCAGAAATTTCAATGACGGGCAAAGCCTGCATTTTTGTACCCTATCCTCATGCAGCAGAAGATCATCAAACACATAACGCCGAAGTGTTGGTAAAAGAACATGCAGCACAAATGATTGCAGATAAAAATGTTTTAACCGAATTGTTTCCAATGATTGAAAAATTAATGGCTAACAAATCGATATTGAACGAGATGGAAGAAAAAATAAAATCATTTGCATGGAAAAATGCAGATCAGGTAATCGCTGCAGAAATTATAAATGAAATTGACCCTAAATAGTGAACAAGACATGAATCCTCTAACGAACTTGAAACGTATTTATTTTATTGGCATTGGCGGCATTGGCATGAGTGCTTTGGCTAGGTATTTTAATACACAAGGCGTCATCGTATCTGGTTATGATAAAACACCAACTGCATTAACAGATAGTTTAATTGCAGAGGGCATCGCAATTCATTTTGAAGATGATTTAAATCAAATAGATAAGGCAGCTACAGTCATTGTATATACCCCAGCCATCCCTGCAGAACATACGGAGTTTAATTTTTATAAAGACAATGGTTATTTAGTGGTGAAGCGAAGTGATGTATTGCAATGGGTAACAGAAAATGCTTTTACAATTGGAATTGCAGGTACACATGGTAAAACGACTACGACCTCTATGACGGCTCATATTTTGAGACATACAGGGTATGGTTGTAATGCATTTTTAGGAGGTATTGCTTCTAATTATGATACTAATTTCTGGAGTCACGAAAAAAATGTAGTGGTGGTAGAAGCAGATGAATACGATAGAAGTTTTTTAAAATTATCTCCCAATATAGCGGTTATCACAGCTGTTGATCCAGACCATTTAGATATTTATGGTACTGCAGAAGAAGTGTTAAAAGCATTTGGACAATATGCAGATAAGATTAAACCTGAAGGGATCTTGATTCAGAAATTAGGAACAACAGTAGTCACCAATGCAACGAATAAAACAATTGCAACTTATGGGTACAATCAAGAAAAAGCATCCTATCATACAAGTGCTTTAAAGGTAGTGGATGGTGCCTATATTTTTGATTTAGTGCATCCAAATGGGGTACTAAAAAATGTGGTATTGAATATGGGTGGCTTGCACAATGTAGAGAATGCAACAGCTGCAATTGCAATTGCATTGAGTCTTGGAATAGAGGATGAAAAAATTATTGCTGCTGTGGCAGACTTTAAAGGTGTGAAACGTCGATTTGAATATAAAGTGAAAACAGCCAATAAGGTATTGATAGACGACTACGCGCATCATCCCGAAGAATTAAGTGCTTTGATAAGTGGTGTTAAAAGTATTTTTCCTAATCAAAAAATGGTTTTAGTCTTTCAACCACATTTATATAGCAGAACACAAGATCAAGCTGCTGGTTTTTCGGCCACATTGGATCAAGCAGATGAGGTTATTTTATTACCTATTTATCCAGCCAGAGAATTGCCTATACCAGGTGTGACAAGTGAGATGTTATTAGCTGCAATGACCATCGAGCAAAAGCAAGTGATGTCGAAAGAGCAGCTATTGTCATGGGCTGCGTCTACAGAAGATAAGTTAATCGTGATGGCTGGAGCAGGTGATATAGATGTATGCATCAATCAAATTCAAAAAATCCTTACAAAATAGCAGATGAAACAATGGCAAAAAATAGTAATTAGGATTATTTGGAGCATCGCTGCTGCAGGGCTTATTGTGCTTTTTGTGGTTTCATGGAAGGCCAAGAGTGCAAAGCAATTGAATGATATACAAGTTGAATTAGTTGGAGAAAGTGCTCAGGCTTTGTTTATGGATGAAATTGCTATTCGAGTTATTTTAAATGAGCAAGGTGTGCAGGTTGGTATGCCAATTGAAAAAATTAATTTAACACAGTTAGAACAATTTATTGAAAAAACAGAATGGATAAAAAATGCAGAATTTTTTATCGATAATAAATTTATCTTAGAAGTTAAAATCGAACAAAGAATTCCAATTGCTAGGATATTTACTGCAAGTGGTACCTCATTTTATATTGACAATGAAGGTTGGAGACTACCTTTGAAACAATTGACGGTGTTGAATCTCCCAGTATTTACAGGTTTCCCAACAGATCAACCAAAACTATCAAAGCCAGATAGTGCCTTGTTAAAAGATGTTTTATTTTTTGCAAAGACCATTCAAAAAGATAGTTTTTTCATGGCTCAAGTAGCACAAGTGAATATAGAACCCAATGGGACTTTTCAAATGGTGCCAACGCTTGGAGATCATCTAGTTTTATTGGGATCGGTAGATCAGCTAGAGGATAAATTAAACCGTTTGTTTACTTTTTATAAAAAAGTGTGGTTGGGTTCTGGAGTCAATGCCTATCAATTCATTGATTGCAGATTCGATCATCAAGTGGTCGCATTGAAAAAAGGCCTACAGCCAATTCAATATTCTGGCGATTTTAAGTTGCTTGTAGGGGATTCAACTTTCCTGATGCAAGCTCCAGTTATCAATACAGATAGCATAGTGAAAGCTTCACCTGTCTTGATGGACTCATCCAAAATAGCGAAGGCCAATCCAAAAAAGGCCTTATCAAAGCCTAAAACAAGCAATAAAGCTAAAAATAATTCGTTAATTAAAAAGAACAAGACTGCAAAGGCCTTAATGCCTAAGAAGTCGAAGTCTCCAACTAAGAAAAACTAACAACTAAAACCTATAAAAATGAGTCAGAACGATTCTCCCATCATTGTGGGTCTTGACATTGGTACAACAAAAATTGCAGCGATTGCCGGAAGAAAGAATGAATTTGGGAAATTAGAAATCCTAGGATTTGGACGTGCAAATAGTAATGGGGTACAACATGGTCAAGTATTAAATATTGATCAAACCATTAAAGCCATTCAACAAGCTTTACAAAATTGCCATTTAAGTAATCCAGATTTAGAAATCCACGAAGTGTATGTGGGTATCGCTGGTCATCATATTAAGAGCTTACAAACAAGAGGAGATCAAGTAAGACAGGATGCTGAAAATGAAATTCAGGCTTGGGAAATTGAGCAATTGATCAACAACCAAAGAAAAACCTTTATTCCTGCCGGCGATCAAATCATTGATGTGATTCCTCAAGAGTTTCATGTAGACAATAACCAAAATATCAAGGATCCAGTTGGGGTGAATGGTGTTAAAGTGGGTGCTAATTTCCATATCATCACAGGAGATAGAAATGCGATCCGCAATATCAATCGTTCTGTAGAAAGAAGTGGATTGATTACAAAAGATTTAGTACTTCAGCCATTGGCATCTGCTAGTGCTGTGATGAGCGATATTGATATGGAAGCAGGTGTTGCTATTTTAGATATCGGTGGAGGTACAAGTGACCTTGCGGTATTCTATGAAGGTATTTTAAAACATACTGCTGTGATTCCATTTGGTGGCGAAAATATTACCAATGACATTAGAATGGGATTGGGTGTATTAAAAAGCCAAGCCGAAGCGATGAAAGTGCAGTTTGGAAGTGCATTATCTGATGAAGCAAAAGCAAATGCTTATGTAACTATCCCTGGTTTAAAAGGAATGCCTGCAAAAGAAATTAGCGTAAAGAATTTAGCTGCAATTATTCAAGCGAGAATGAGTGAAATTCTTGATTTTGTGACTTACCATTTAAAACAAGTTGGATTGGATAGCCGTATGTTGAATGGCGGTGTGATTTTGACTGGTGGTGGATCTCAATTAAAACATTTGATTCAATTAACTGAATATATCACTGGCTTGAATGCAAGAATTGGATTGCCAAATGAGCATTTAGCACCTAATCATATTGATGAATTAAAGAAACCAATGTATTCAACATGTATTGGATTGATCTTGAAAGGGTACAATGATTATGAGCAAAATTATAAAGTGTTTACAGAAACCTACAAAAAGGTGGAAGTGCCTAAGGCATTAACAGTTAATAATGGAGTTTCAAATCATCCAAATACTGCAAACAGAAACCATCCACAACAAGTGGCAACAACTGTTTCAGAGGAGCAAATTGAAAAAAGAAAAAGTAAGTTCTGGGATCGTTTCAAGAACAACTTGATCGAAATTTTTAACGAAGAAGAAGACAAACCTTTAGCATAAAAATTACCCACATATCGTTTATAACTTATAGAACTTAATCGATTGAAATCAAGTAATTTAGAGCTAATTACGACCAACTAACCTAACAAAAAAACAATTTCGAATGATACAATTTGACTTACCTAAACAAAAATCATCCATCATCAAAGTACTTGGTGTTGGCGGAGGAGGAAGCAATGCCGTTAACTTCATGTTTCAACAAGATATTGAAGGGGTAGATTTTATCATATGCAACACGGATTCTAAGGCGATTGAGCAAAGCCAAGTACCTAATAAAATTCAATTAGGACCACATTTGACCCAAGGTTTGGGTGCTGGTGCGGATCCTTCTGTAGGTAAAATGGCGACCGAAGAATCTTTAGAAGAGATCAAAAAAATATTAGAAGTGAATACCAAAATGGCATTCATCACAGTGGGAATGGGCGGCGGAACTGGAACAGGTGGTGCGCCAATCATTGCAAAAATTTGTAAAGATTTAGGCATTTTAACCGTAGGCATTGTGACGACTCCATTTGGTTTTGAAGGACCACGTCGTCAAAAGCAAGCCGAAGAAGGCATCAATGAATTGAAACCTTATGTAGATACTTTATTGGTGATTTCAAATGACAAATTGCGTGTTCAGTATGGTAATTTGAAAATGAAAGAAGCATTCACTAAAGCAGACAATGTATTGGCTACTGCAGCAAAATGTATCACAGACGTGATCAACAGCCGCGGTCATATCATTGTTGATTTTGCGGATGTTTGTACAGTCATGAAGAACGGAGGTGTTGCAATTTTAGGCAAGGCAGAAGTGGCTGGAGAAAATAGAGCAGAAAGAGCTATCGAAGAAGCTTTGAATTCACCATTGTTGAATGACAATGATATCAAAGGTGCAAAATGGATTTTATTAAATATCAATAGTGCCGAAGGGGATTATGAATGCAGTATGGATGAATTAGAAACTATCAATACTATTTTACATGCACGTACAGGTGAACATAGTGATGTGATCATGGGTATGGGCTATGACGAAACCTTAGGTGAAAAATTAGGTATTACTTTAATTGCAACTGGATTTGAACATAAAGATCCATTTAAGAAAGAAGCAGTGAAGGAAGTAGAAGCACCGTTGGAAGAAAAAATAATGATGACCTTGCAATCAGAGCAATCAGAGCAAACAGAACAAGCTGCTCCAATTGAACCAACTGAAATAAATGATCTAACAGCACCAGAACCTACAGAAGCTGCAGTAATATTGGATGAGGTCGAAATTACATTGGATGAAGTTGAAATCACTTTGGATGAGGTTGAAATTCCAATGGATGAATTAGCACCTACAATGCAAGAGTTCGTTGTAACTGAAATGAGTAATGTATATGTTTCAACTCCAGATTTTGACGAAGAAGAGGAAACAAGTTCCGTATTTGAAACAAATGAAGAAGCATTTATTGAAGAAGTAATTTCACAAGAAATAGTTTTAGAAGATTTTAATACATCTTTTGAAGAAGAAGAAGTTACTGAAGTATTTGAATTGAATATGGAAGAGGAGGAAACAACAAATTTCACTACAGAATTTGTGTTGAACAAGCCTTTAAACATTTATGCCGAAGCTGAATCAGAAGTTGAAGTAGCATCTGAGCCAACTATTCCAGCCATCGTTGAAGCACAAATTGAAGAACAAGTTGAGGCAGTAACTGAATTAGCAAATGAAATAACTGCTGAAATTGTTTTGCCGGCTGCTACTGAAAACTTAGAGACATCATTCAGAAGCGTAGAAATGGATACCGAAGAAGAGCCTACTATGCAATTGGTGATGCGTGAAGAATCAGTTGGATCGCAACAAAACAGACCACAGCATTTAAGTTTTGATATCTCATTAGATAATTCAGAAGAGCAAAGACGTAAAGTAGCTGAGCGTATTCAAAAATTAAGAAATTTATCTTTCAATATTAACAATGGTTCAGATCCTGGCGTCGAGTTTGATGCAGTACCTGCCTATGTTAGAAGAAACCTGGATTTGTTTGGCAACACCATGGCTTCCGTAGAAAACTATTATAGTAAGTATACAGTGGAGCAAGATGAGAACAACCAAACGCAGATTTCTACCATCAATTCATTCTTGGATGGTAAAAAGCCAGATTAAAATAGTTTTTATAGAACAGTTGATTTAGTTGGAACCCTGCCTGTAAAGGCGGGGTTTTTTTATTTACCTTTAGGTATGCAAACAATACTCATTACAGGTGGAACAGGGATGGTTGGGCAATCTTTAACCAACTTTTTATTAGCCAAAGGGTATCAAGTGATTGTGTTGACTAGACAAAAAAAGCAATCCAGTCGTGCACATTTTTCTTTTGCACAGTGGGATCTGAATAAAGGTTGGATCGATCCTGCTGCCATTGCTGCCGCTGATTATATTATTCATTTAGCAGGAGAGGGTGTGGCAGATAAAAGATGGACTGCTGCAAGAAAAAAAGCCATCCTGGATAGCCGTGTAAATTCAAGTGCATTGCTTGTAAAAACATTAAAAGAAAACCCTAATAAAGTGAAAGCGATTGTTGCTGCATCTGCGATTGGTTGGTATGGTCCAGATAATGAAAAAAGTAAACAATCAGGTTTTGTAGAAACAGATCCACTAGATTCAAGTTTTTTAGGAGATACTTGTCAACAATGGGAGGAAAGCATGCATCCAGTCAAAGCATTAGGAATTCGACTTGTCACCATTCGAATAGGTATTGTATTTAATAAAATGGGTGGTGCATTGGCTGAATTCATGAAGCCAGCAAAGCTAGGCGCAGCTGCTATATTAGGGGATGGTCAACAAATGGTAAGTTGGATTCATCAGCAAGACTTGAATCGTTTAATGCTATTTGCATTGGAAACTGAACAAGTTGCGGGCGTGTACAATGCAGTCGCGCCTGATCCTGTGAACAATGCAATTTTAACAAAAGCGATTGCGAAGCGTTTTCATACATGGGCTATACCTTTCCATGTGCCAAGCTTTATTTTAAAAATAATGCTAGGAGAAATGAGTGTAGAAGTTTTGAAAAGCGCCAAAGTAAGTGCATCAAAAATTCTTGCAGCCGGATTTAGCTTTGACTATGCAAGTATGGATGAAGCTTTAGACGACTTATTAATTTCTAATTGGTCTACCAGAAGTCATCACTGATTGAATACGCTCTAAAGTTTTCTTTTCGCCACAAAGACTTAAGAAAGCCTCACGTTCTAAATTCAATAAATATTGTTCGTTGACAACTGTTGCTTCACTAAGATCACCACCACACATTACATAAGCTAATTTACGTGCAACGAGTGCATCATGGTCTGTTGCATAGCCGCCGCGCCACATACCATTGATACCTGCGTAGAGTGCACCCAGTCCAGCTTTCCCCATCACTTTAATATCATTGCGTTGAATGGGTTGCGTATAACCAGCGTTAAAAAGTTCAAGCACCTGTTCTTTCGCTTTTGCGATACGTCTTGATTGATTGAGTACAATTTGATCCTGTCCTTTTCTAAAAATGCCCATCTCCATTGCTTCATGTGCCGAAGTCGCCACTTTTGCAGTTGCAATTTGAAGGAATCTATTTTTTAAAGTAATTGTTTCAGGTTCTTCTGCATGCATTTCGTCAGAAGCACGTAATACCAATTCTTTGGTACCACCACCACCAGGAATCACACCAATCCCTAATTCCACCAATCCAATATAAGTTTCTGCAGCCGCACAAATGGCGTCTGCATGTAAATTCAGTTCACATCCACCACCCAAACACAATCCATGAGGTGCAGTCACAACAGGGATAGAAGAATAACGTACACGCATCATGGTGTTTTGAAAAGTACGAACGGCCATATCCAACTCTTCGTAATCTTGTTCAATGGCTAACATAAAAATCATGCCCACATTTGCGCCAGCACTAAATAAATTGCCTTCATTGGCAATCACTAAACCTTTACTTTGATCTTCGGATAGTTGAATGGCTTTATTCAATCCTTCTAATACTTCGCCACCAATACTATTCATCTTGGTATTCCAATTAAATCCAAAAACATCTTCCCCAATGTCTACCAAGTTGCAAGCACTATTTTTCCAAATGGTTTTTTCTTTAAAATCAGATAAAATAATAAAGGACTCAGCACCTGGAATCAAAACATAATCACTTGTAACAATATCGTAATAATAACGCTTGCCATTTTTAGTGGTGTAAAAGGAGAACCCTTTCTCCACCATTGTTTCAACCCATGGCGCAACTGCGTTTCCTGCTGCTTTCATATCCTTCATCACAGCTTCAATACCTAGTTCGTTCCAAGATTCGAATGCACCAATTTCCCATCCAAATCCAGCTTTCAATGCATCATCCACACGGTATAATTCATCACTGATTTCTGGAATACGATGGCTGATATAAGAAAATAAAGCGTGATGGAATGCTTGAATAAATTGTCCTGCTTTATCTTTTGAATGGTACAATAGTTTTAATCTTGCTGGTAAATTATCTACCGCTTTAGCAGCATCAATAGAAGTCATTTTTGTTTTCTTACGAGGCTCATATTCAAGGGTCGCTAAATTTAAAGTCAATATTTCTTTACTAGTAGCGGTCTTTACTTTTTTGAAAAATCCTTGACCAGTTTTATCCCCTAACCAATTTTGTGCCACCATTTTTTCCAGCCAACTAGGAAGTGTAAATGTTGCTTTTGCTTCGTCATTCGGACAATTCTCTGCAACACCAGCAGCCACTTTTACTAGGGTATCAATACCAACCACATCGGCAGTTCTGAAAGTGGCAGATTTTGGACGACCTAAAATTGGACCTGTTAAGGATTCAACTTCGTCAATGGTCAATCCCATTTTTTCCATGATATGCAACACGCTCATCATGCTAAAAACCCCGACTCTATTGGCTATAAATGCAGGCGTGTCTTTACACAAAACAGTTGTCTTCCCTAAAAACACATCTCCATAATGCATATGAAAATCAATCACCGATGGATCTGTTTTTGGAGTAGGGATGATTTCGAGTAATCTTAAATATCTTGGAGGGTTAAAAAAGTGCGTCCCGCAAAAATGTTTTTGAAAATCTTCTGAACGACCTTCTGCCATTAAATGAATTGGAATACCAGAAGTATTAGAGCTTACCAAGGTACCTGGTTTGCGGTATTGTTCTACTTGATCGTAAATTGTTTTTTTGATATCCAATCTTTCTACCACCACTTCGATGATCCAATCTGCATTTGCAATTTTGGACATATCGTCTGTGAAATTTCCAGTACGAATATTTTTTGTAAATGCACTACTATAAATAGGGGAAGGATTTGATTTGATAGAAGCCTGCAATGCATCATTCACTAGTTTGTTTCTTTCTTTACTATTGGTACTTTCTTCGGCACCTGGTTGTAAACGATCTAACAATAAAACTTGCACGCCAATGCCTGCAAAATGACATGCGATTCTTGAACCCATCACACCACTTCCAAGGATCACGACCTGCTTTATAGTTGGTTGCATAGTATAGCTTTTCGTAAAATTAGTTAGTTATGCAACTATTTTCAAAAATTATTTTCATTTTTACAAAAAAAGGGTCAAAATCACCTTTGGTTGCCTCTTTTAACCTTTCAACAAAACCAAGTGGAGGGTTCGGGCCTTTAGAGTACATTTGTAAAAGCAAGAAATTCGAAAATAATATACTATGTCAGCAGTTATTGAACTTAGAGCGATTCAGAAAAGCTATTTTATGGCCAACCAAGCCATCCCTGTTTTAAAAGGGATCGATTTGGATATCAATAGAAACGAATATGTCGCCTTGATGGGCCCATCGGGTAGTGGTAAAAGTACAATGATGAATATCTTGGGTTGTTTGGATTCTCCAACTGGGGGGACTTACAATTTAAATGGGCATGATGTAAGTGCGATGGCAGATGATGAACTAGCAGGGATAAGAAATATTGAAATAGGATTCGTATTCCAACAATTCAACTTATTACCAAGGTTAACCGCTGCAGAAAATGTGGCTCTGCCATTGGTTTATGCGGGCATCTCCAAAAAGGATCGTATCGAAAGAGCTTTGGTCGCTTTAGAAAAAGTAGGGCTTGCAGATAGAAGTCATCATAAGTCGAATGAGTTGAGTGGAGGACAGATTCAACGTGTGGCTATTGCGCGTGCGTTGGTCAACAATCCATCAATTTTATTAGCGGATGAGCCTACAGGTAATTTAGATTCAAAAACATCGGTAGAAGTCATGGAATTATTTGGAAAAATTCATGCTGCAGGTAATACTGTTATTCTTGTTACACATGAGGAAGATATTGCTCGATATGCACACCGTGTAGTTCGTTTAAGGGACGGTAACGTAGAGACCGATACCCTCAATAAGCAACATATTTAATTTACTAGATACTGAACCAAGTGTCTTTAGATTTGTTATAAGAATATGAAAATTTACACCAAGGCAGGAGATCAGGGAAAAACATCTTTAATTGGAGGTACAAGAGTACCTAAAAGCCATATTCGTATTGAATCCTACGGAACTGTGGACGAATTGAACTCATTCATTGGATTATTGAATGATTTAGTAGATGATGCAAAAATTAAAGCAGATTTAAAAGAAATACAGGATAGGTTGTTTACTGTGGGATCGAGCTTGGCTTGTGATCCAGAAAAAGAGTCTGCATTAAGAATTCCAGATTTAAAAGAAGAAGACATTGCCGGACTTGAAAAGTCAATGGATGCAATGAACGAAGTACTTGCTCCAATGAAATCATTTATTATACCTGGTGGACATCAGGCCATCTCTACTGCCCATATCGCTAGATGTGTTTGCAGAAGAGCAGAACGCTGGTGTGTGAATATGCAAGAAGAAGATTTATTTGTAGAGACTTTGGTCATCAAATACCTGAATCGCTTGAGTGATTACTTATTTACACTAGCTCGTTATATTGGGCATTTGAAAGGGGTAGAAGACCTGCCTTGGAAACCAAGAATTTAATCCATCACTTTATACAAAAAGCCCGTCTTTCATAGTGAGGGTTCTGTCGCTTAATGCAGCTAAAGCTTCGTTATGCGTTACAATTAAAAAGCTCTGGTTCATTTCTTTTTTCAGTCGTAAAAATAATTCATGCATGGCATGTGCATTTTCACTATCCAAGTTGCCAGTTGGTTCATCCGCAAAAATGATGGCAGGTTGATTGATGAGCGCCCTAGCTACCGCAATTCTTTGTTGTTCTCCACCAGATAATTGGTGTGGTTTTTTATCTTGTTTGTCTGCAAGTCCTAAATAGTCTAATAATTCAAGGGCTTTTTTCGCCACCGTTTTTTTATCCTGTTTCCCGATCCATCCTGGGATTGCAATATTTTCGATCGCAGTGAATTCTGGTAATAAATGGTGAAACTGAAACACAAAACCAATTCGGGTATTTCTAAATTGCGCTAATTGTTGGTTGTTCAATTGGTCAATGGCCACATTTTGAAAAAAAATCTGCCCTTTGTCTGCTTTTTCTAAGCTACTTAAAATGTACAAAAGCGTTGATTTGCCGGCACCAGAGGGTCCTACAATGGAAAC
>JBILAW010000041.1:0-13351 GCA_044354025.1 Sediminibacterium sp. | reverse complement strand
TCGATAGCCATGACGCGCTAAAGAATCTCCAGAAGTATCTAAGAAAATTTCTGCTTCATCATTTTTCCAAAATAAATACACCACTGCCCCAGCTAATTCTGCACCGGTGGACGGACGCTTTCCGCTTACTTCACGCATTCTATCCACGACCGCATCTTTTACTCTAAGGTTGGCAAATAAATTAGTGGAGATAGTGTCATTGAATACATTGCTAATCACCGAAAAATAACCATCAGGCTTGATCATTGTTTCCCAAGGGATTGTCACTAAATTTTGATGAAGCTCATCAGGGTTATTACAAATGAATGTCTTTAAAGAATACATCACCTGACTTGCACAACGTAAGTTTAAATTTAAACGGATGCAATCATTCACGGTACCCGTTAATTCCACTCCAGTTTGAAAAACTCGATCTACATCAAAACCCAAACCTATGACTTCGGACCTTAAAGCAGGAGCTAACCATTTATTACAGGTAATGATGATTTTATTTCGGGTGGAGAATACTTGCATAATATAAAAATAGTTCAAAAATGACGAAAGGCCTTAAAGCAAAAATCCCCAACAATCTAGAGGATGTGTTGAGGATTCTTTGTGGGAGCACACGGGCTCGAACCGCGGACCCTCTCGGTGTAAACGAGATGCTCTAAACCAACTGAGCTATGCTCCCTAAGGGGTGCAAAAATAAGGGGGTATTTTCAAATTCCCAAAAAAAAGGTTAACTAATTTAATTGTACTGCTGGAAGCCTATTGGACTGGCTATCATAGACAAATAACTCTACAATTTCCATGCTCCAGTATTTATGCAAAGGAGATGATTTCAATATTTGCTCTACATCCACCTTAGAATTGGCGTTTATCACAATCCAAGATTGCTGCGTCTCCATACTTACAGTGTAAGTTTCAATCACGCCTTTATTTAATAGATAGTTGATATAAGTTCTATGAGGAGGAACCAAGGACATAAACTCCTCGTCCATGTCAAATGATATGATTGCTTGATACTTATTCATTCAAAACTAAATTACAAAAAATCTTGCATTAACAATTACATCCATCCTTCTTTTTCTTATAAATTTCTTTATGTCTAAACTAAGTTATCTCTATTCAATTATAATTCAACAAAACTGATCCTTCCACCGGAGCCAGCTAAATATGCGCCTCTTTTTGTTGGATGTTTTTTGGCGATATGAAAAGACGCTTTACTGATGGTTTCCCATGAAGCCCCATTGTCTTTTGAAAAATCTACCCCAGAAGTGCCGCAAGTAATTAAACGATTGTTGTCAATAAATTCAACAGATGATTTATATCCATTAGGATTAGATACATCTATTTTTTTCAAAATAAGTTTGGTTGTAGATAAATTTTTTAAATTTGATTTACGAGTTTGATAGATTTGATACCCAAGGATATTTTGATTGGCAATGGTATCATTTGCAAAATCTCCACCTACAACAACAACCCTACTACCATTTGGTGATACGGCAATACTATTGGCACCTGTAGAATTGGTTCCTTGCATCATCGGCATTGCTTCTGCCATTCCATTGATCCAGATTCTACTACTTAATCCACCTGTCACAAATACAAGTACTTTCCCAATATGGATTAAATTTGAATTACTTGATGCAAAAAATGCTTCCCCATTATTTAAGGTCGATTTAAAAAAATCATTGGGTATTTTATCCCAAGTCGCCCCTTTGTTATTTGTTGTTAAAATAAATAAATGTCCGTCAATTGGATCCCCGATGACTGTCCCATTATTATTATCGCTAAAATGTATGGCATCTAGGAACATGGATGTATCATTATTTTCATATACTTTATCCCAGGAAGCACCACCATCCATGGTTTTTAAAATGATGGCAGGAGATGCTACAGCAACAATGATTGCTTCTTGATCATTCCAGGCATGCATTGCTCTAAAGTCTCTTTTTTCATATCCTTTTACCTGCATCCATTCAAAAGAGGCACCCTCATTGGTAGATTTTGCAACCATCCCTTTGGATGCACTAGCCCAAATTACTTTTTCAGACGGCACTGACATTGCTCTAATGCTTACCCCTTTTTGTGCAGTTAATTCCTTGATTTGATATTGTGCATTCAAGGTTGAACAGATAAATAAAGCACAGATAAAAAAGATTTTTGAAATAGGCATGGTTTTATGATTTTTGCAAGATAAAGATACAATATGATACCTTATTGGATGAGTAGAACTGAACTAATGTTAGGACAAGAAAAACTGTCCTCCTTAATGGGAAAAAATGTCTTAATTATTGGACTCGGGGGTGTTGGAGGCATTTGTGCGGAAATGATAGCAAGGGCTGGTGTAGGCAAAATGACCATTGTAGACAATGACAATATTGACTTAAGTAATATCAATCGACAAATACCCGCTTTACATTCAACAGCAGGACAATCAAAAGCACAAGTGCTAGGAGCTAGATTAAAAGACATCAATCCTGAATTAGATTTAACCATTTTAGAAATTTTTATTAAAGATGATTTGACCAAAGAATTATTGGATAGCACAAAATGGGATTATGTGGTAGATTGTATTGATACTTTGTCTGCAAAGACTTTCTTAATTAAAGGATGCATTGATCGAAATTTACCAATTGTAAGTTCGATGGGCGCAGGTGGAAAAGTGGATCCAAGTCAAATCAAAGTCACCGATATCTCCAAAACCTATATTTGTAATCTTGCAAAATATGTTAGAAAAAGATTACAATCTATGGGCATTAAAAAAGGTTTAAAAGTTGTGTTTAGTCCCGAGAAGGCCGACCAGGATAAAATCATCGTGACAGAAAAAGCCTTTCCAAAAAAATCAATTATTGGTACACTAAGCTATATGCCTGCCATTTTTGGCTGTACAGTGGCCTCTGTGGTGCTTCGAGATTTGATGGTAAAGGATTGATCTAGACCAATTTGGGTCAAATTTTCTTTGAAAAACGCTCAAATTATCTTTATTTTGCAACCCCAAGGCAATATTTTGCAATGTGGGTAAGGTTCGGTAGCTCAGCTGGATAGAGCGTCATCCTTCTAAGATGAGGGCCATTGGTTCGAATCCAATCCGAATCACAAAGCCTGTCACGAAAGTGAGAGGCTTTTGTATTTTAGGGAAACGCGCAAGCGCACGAAGTGACAGATATGAATCATTGGCTGTGTTAATAGTTTACTATTATAAACAGACAAGGGTTCATAGCTGACGAGCGAAGCGAGTGCTTGTAGGCGTTGACATGAAATACAAAAGCCAAAAGAATGCGAAGCATTTTTTTGAGAGGCTTTGTTGAAAGTCACTAAAGGGATGTCGGAGTGAAACGACGACAATCACTTTTGAAAGGCTTTGTTGAAAGTCACCTAAAGGGATGTCGGAGTGAAACGACGACAATCACTCCCCTCTCAACATCCAATTCTCATACAACAAAGACAAATTAAACGCATAGGAATAATTGTCAAATCGAACAATATTTGTCCTATTGACAATTCTCTTAAGAGGATTATTCAAAACAGAGGCAATATTGGCGACGAAATAAGGATAATTATTAACAGTCAAAGACGCTTCATTCACACTCAATGGCAAATCAATCTTCCCTCCTAATCTTAAAATACTCGTGTTCAATAAAAGTTGCTCTAATGGAAATTGAGCTTGTTTAGATAATTCTAAAGCTTGATCCAATAAGATGGGTTTTAATGCTAATAATGCTGGGTAGTCAGAAAAATAAATCAATCGAGCAATATGATAAATAATATTAGCACTATTTGCATAATGCTGTGAAACATATTTAGGATCGGTTAGATGTTTTTTTGCATGCACTAAATCCACAATTAAATCAAGGCTAGCAGAATCTGTTGCATTCAAAGGGATCTTAGCAATTGTATGCATCAATACAACATTCGTAAGCACGGACAAGTCCACATCTTTAGGCATTTTATTGCCAAGCCAAGTGCTATACACTGGTCTATCTCTATACTGTCTATAAAAACTGTGATTAGGCTTGACCAATCCAACTCTAAATGTACCAAATTTAGTTTGCATTGCTTTTGCGAGTGAATCATTAGCACCTAAAGCCAATAGGGTAATAGCCCCATCATCAATATCATCAGCTAAAGCAAATTTTTCATTCAACCTATTGAGCCATCCACCGTTTGGAAAAATTTGTGGTGGATTCCTTGGCCAAAAATTATAAGTTAATTTGTTGTTTTGATTTTTAAACCTTTCAATATAAGGTCTTGCATTCTTTATAAATTGTTCCAAATAGGCCAATGCTGCTGGATACATCTTTTTACTAAATTGTCCAATATTGAATAAAACAAGCGCAGTAAAAAAAACATTGTCTTCCTGTTTCAGTTTTGCACTATAATAATATTTTCTGAATGAAGGAAAGGCACCAGACAATGCACTTAGATCTTCTTTTACTTGTAATTGTTCAATACGTTGTAATAATTGAATGCTCTTTTTAGTAAATAAAGAGTCATCCAATACAGGCGCTGCGTAAAGAAAAGTAGAAGAGAAGATACAAAGCAAAACTAGGCCACCCTTTTTCATCTTGAACGAGTTGTTTTATCACTAAAAAGTGTAATTTAGTGATTATGGATGTTAAAATAGAAGAGAGTTGGAAAAAAGCATTGGCGCCCCTTTTTGAGCGTCCCTATTTTACACAAATCACCGCACACCTCAAAACCGAGAAAGCACTTAAAAGAACTATTTTCCCTGCAGGAAGCATGATCTTTAATGCCTTCAACCAAACACCTTATCATCAAGTTAAAGTGGTTATACTTGGCCAGGATCCTTATCATCAGCCAGGACAAGCTATGGGTTTAAGTTTTTCTGTACCAACTGGTTGTAAAATCCCACCCTCTTTATTGAATATGTATAAAGAATTGAATAAGGACATTGGTATGCCTATTCCTACAACTGGTGATTTAACACATTGGGCCAAACAAGGGGTTTTATTACTCAATAGCGTATTAACTGTTAGGGCAGATGAACCTGCAAGTCATAGTAAAATTGGTTGGACTGCTTTTACAGATGATGTGATTAAATTATTATCCAATGAAAAATCTGACCTAGTTTTTATTTTATGGGGTAATTTTGCGAGTCAAAAACAAATATTGATTGACGCTACAAAACACAAAATTCTAAAAGCAGCGCATCCTTCTCCATTAAGTGCCTACAATGGTTTTTTTGGATGTAAACATTTTAGTGCAACAAATCAATATCTAACACAAGTAAAAAAAGACCCTATAGATTGGTCAATTTAAAATGAAACAAAAATTGAATTTATACATAGGAAGAATATTGGCATTTTGGGCATTACTCGTTTTTGCATCTACTATGTTTCTTTTTATTTGGTTTTACTTACTCTGTTTTATTTTGCAAGAACCATATAAAACAAGATGGCATAGAACTATTTCCAAAATATGGATGGGCTTATTTTTAACTTTAGTAGGATGTAGATTTACCGTCAAAGGGAAACATCATTATAATAATGTAGGGCCAGCTATTGTAATATGCAATCACAATAGCTTAATTGACGTGCCAGTGAGTACCCCCTTTTTACCTAGAGCCAATAAAACCATTGCTAAAAAGAGTTTTATTTATGTACCCTTGTTTGGATGGATCTATCAATTTGGAGCAGTGATTGTAGATAGAAAAAATGACCAAAGCAGAAGAACCAGTTTTGAAAAAATGAAGCGAGTTTTAGATAGCGGCTTAGACATGCTCATTTACCCAGAAGGCACTAGGAATAAAACAAGTGAGCCATTGAAATCATTTTATGATGGTGCTTTTAAATTGGCCATTGAAACACAAAAGCCAATTATACCAGTTGTATTGCTGAATACTAAAAAGATCTTACCTGCCTATCCCATCATGTGTTTTAAACCAGGGAAAATTCAGATGGATATTTTAGCACCAATCCCTACTGAAGGTCATACGGCACAATCCTTAAAGCAGACTGCGTTTGATATCATGTCTGCACATTATTCAATGAACAATCCTGCTTAATAAGTTGAGTTAGAAAAAGTCCTGCTTCGATTAATTTTAAGGTCTCTTAAAATACCCGATTTTGGATTTACAGTAATGTTAAATGATCTATATATTCCGATTGGCATGACATTGATAGCCAATTGCCAACAATGCATTTCTCTTGTAATAAACACACTCAATTGTTGAACAGAAAATTGAGATAAATCTACATAACTACTACCTCCAACTTTCCATTTTGGCGCTATACTTAAGTCACCTGTTAAATTTAAAGTAGAAAATTTTTGTAACTTAAAACCAGAATAATCAGGCTTAATTATTTTTGAAAACTGAAAAGAGTATGAAAGGTTTAAGGTCCAAGGCGTATTAAAATCAGTAAATTCAGCTGGATTAGACCTGACATACATTAATTGCCGCTGTTGTTCATCGGGTGTCATAAAAGGATCTATAGGTATTGATTTTTTCGCATCCTTATTTTTATCTTTTGATTTACTTGCAAAAGACGTAGAAAAAGATATTCCTCCATTTGTAATACTGCCTAACTTTAATTTTGAAGGATCAATTGCTATTTTATTCACCCTAAATCCCATTTTATCCGTTTCATACGGGTCTAAATTAAAAGATGTGGTAATATTTAATTTTTCAAATAAAGTTGTTCTTGCATAAAAATTAAAAGTACCTAAAGCAAAACTATCCGCTAAAAAATTATAACTAGAATTAAATCCAAAACCTTCAATTATCTTAAACTTTTTAAATGCATCTGCACTTGTATCTTGTTTATCTTTTACTTTCATTTCTAAGAAATTGTCCACGCCAAATCCCATTCCACCAAATTGGCCTTCACTAAAAGCACCACCTAAGCCATTGCCGTCATATTTCGAAAAACGATAGGTTCTTCCAGTCGTATCCACTTGGGTAGTATAATGATAGGCTTTTGCCATGTCCGGCTTATAGTTGATAGAAAGAGATGGTCTAATTTCATGACGAATCGCTTTGAGATTACCACGTTTAAATTTATAAGTACCAAAAATTCTAGTTGCAGTTCCTAGTCCAAAACTCATTTGAGCTGCTCTATAAAAACCTCTATTAATTGTGGTGTCCACTTTTTGTAATTGACTATTCCAAGATTTGATATTTTGTTGCCCAAGCCATTTTTCTTCCAATGAAATACTTGGAGAAATTGTGATTGGTCCTAGAGAAGGGAGCGATAAAGTAATTGGTATACTATGATTTGCACCCCATTGCATGGTATCTAAGATTCTTTGAATACTAAATGATGAATCATAAAATGACAATTGATTTTGCATGCTACCATTGTATCCTATACCTATTTTCTCATACCATTTTCCAGCTCCAACTTGATCTTTAGACTGAAAAGGATATACAGTGATTGCATTAAAATTGATATTAGGCAAACTCAAATTCACTAATCCAAGATTGTTGTTTTGGTTATGTGTTAAGTTGACTGATAAATTGTATTTATTATCCCATGACTTACTATAAGAAACCGATGAACTTATTTGGTTTTGAAAATTCTGTGTGGCATTGTTCAATAAATTTCGATTGTACTTTGTACTACCAAAATTGACATTGGCAGAGAAACTTGTCCCAGGCCTTGCTTTAGGATCCATTGAATGTGACCAGTTTAACATATAGGTTCTGCCGCCCGTAAATTCATCTGCAATGGTATTATCTCTATTGAGGGCCCTCGTATTTTGTAAGCTTAAATTAAAGTTGCCTATAAATTTATAACGCTGAATGTACTTACTATTCATATTGACATTCCAGCCACCATAGGAATAAATATTGGCTCTTACTGTCGCATCCACGTGTTGGTTGATGACCTTATAATAACCAATGCCTTCAAATCCAAGTCCAAAGTCCTCACTAGAAGTAAAAGCTGGAGCCATCAAGCCTGACTGACCACCAGATTTATTTAATGGGAAGATGCCAAATGGAATACCTATAGGCATCGGCACACCCTCGAATTCGGGAAATGCTGGGCCTGATACTCCAATTTTATTGGTAACAATTTTGAGTTTATTGGTTCTAAAACCAAAATGTGGCTCATCTAAATTACAAGTGGTGAATCTTGCTTTCCAGGCAAAAGCATCCGTAGGATTCACTTTTTTCATTGCTTCTGATTGAACATATATTTCACCTTGTTGGAAATTGCTGTTTTTAGTTAATCCCATCCCAGTTTGTAGATTATAAAAAATGGAGTCATTTGTAGAGTTCAAGTCCCCTTCTTTAAACCTTGGTTTGCTTTGTAATTTACCTGAAGTATCCTTTGCGCCGTAGGCAGTGATATTTTGTGATTCTTGATCAAATATGATCTTCCCAGCCTCTAATTGAGCAGTTTTATAGGATGTTTTTGCATTGCCATATAAAAAAAATGTCTTTGCCTTAAGGAGCATTACACCTGAATCAGCTGCATTGTAACTAATCACTGCATCTACACTATCTTTAGAAAGTTGTATCTTTTTCTTAGTCAAACTATCCGTTTGAGCTTCTAAATTGATATGAATAGCAGAAATTAATATCGTTAAAATGAGCTTTTTAACAATAGAAAGGGTTGTTTTTGCGTTATAATTGTATCCTGCTAGGTTCACTCCAGCAAAAATAAAGTAAAACAATGTTAAGGAACTGATTATGAAGCAAAATAGAATGATTTTAGCATTTAGTTTTAGTCTAATTGCCCTTTTTAGTGGTCTTGGGCTAAGCCTACAGGCCCAAACCCCAGCAAAATCATTAAAACGTATTGTCATTGACCCAGGTCATGGGGGCACAGATATTGGTTCGAAAGGTAAATATTCTACTGAAGCTGCGGTTTCACTAGCAATAGCCACCAAATTAGAGGAGTTTATCAAGCAAGCGATGCCAGATGTGGAAGTGGTGATGACAAGAACCACCGATATCTACCATTCAGTAGTTGAGAAAGCCAAAATCGCCAATGCTGCCAAAGGAGACTTATTTGTTTGTATCCATACCAATGCAGCAAGAGGAAAAGCAGTAAGAGAAGTGGTTGGTTACACTAAAAAAACATATACCGTAAAGAAAAAAGGTAAAAAAAGAAAAGTGACGAGAGATGTGCCTATCTACAAAACCACTTATATCCCTAGTACTGCAATAGGTACAGAAACTTATATTTACAATATCGGCAAGTCTGACCTTAGAAAAGAAGTGGCAAGCGAAATGGTAGATGAAGTGGTTGAGCAATTGGATTCCGTGTCTTTGAAACAAATTAAAGAATACGAATCAGAAATTGATCCCACTAAAAAAATGATGGCAAGTATCTTAGCACAACAATATTTTCAAAGAGCTGCAAGTTTAGCTTTAACCATCGAAGAAGAATTTAAGGCTTCTGGAAGGGTAAGTAGAGAGGCTAAACAAAGGCCTACTGGTATTTGGGTATTACAAGCAGTTGCCATGCCTGCTGTGTTAATTGAGACTGGTTTTATATCCAACCCAGAGGAGGAAGAGTACTTGAACAGTGAATTAGGCCAAAACGAACTCTGCGAAGCCATTACCAAGGCATTACAACGGTATAAGAATTCTTTAGAGAATCAGCAGAAAGGAAATTCGAATTAGCCTAATTTTTAGCTAAATTTGTACCGTAATCAAGTAATGGAATGCTATGCGTGTATCAAATGAAACTAAAGTAGGTGCTTTAACTGTAATTGCAGTCTTCTTAATTATTTTTGGATTTAATTTTCTGAAAGGAAAAACGTTTTTTAAATCTGGAACTTTTATATATGCAAAATATGTCGATACAAAGGGATTGATTGTGTCTAACCCAGTTTTTGTGAATGGATTTCAAGTTGGAACAGTTTTTGAAATTGAAAACATAAATGACAATTTATCAGAATTGGTTGTTTGTATTAAGTTGAATCAATTGTATAAAATTCCAAAGAACTCCATTGCCACTATACAAGAGAACCCTTTAGGAACGAACGCGATCAATATCATCCAAGGCAATAGTACCTCCATGATTATGAGTGGTGATACCATCCAAACTGCCCCAGCTACTAGTTTATTAGGTGACTTAATGAATGAGTTGTCCCCAGTTGGAGAACAAGTTAAAAACACCATTAGTTCTTTAGAACTCGTTTTGAATAATGTCAATAAAACATTGAACGACGAGAATAGACAAAATTTTAAAGTGATTCTTGAAAATTTGTCAGCGACTACTATTAATTTAAATAAAACACTTGCATCCATTGAAGGGATGGTGAATCAACAAAATGGATCCATTGCAAAAACAGCAGATAATTTAAATGCGTTTACGGCTAATTTGAATCAGAACAATCAAAAGATTTCCAATATACTGACGAATTTAGATAGCACAACAAAATCTATCAATGATGCTGATTTGTATACAACGATTAAGACCATACAAACAACCTTGATTGCTTTAAATACAACCATCAATAAATTGAACAATGGCAATGGAACAGCATCAAAATTATTAAGTGATCCAGCCATGTACAATCAGCTTCAAAGTACCATTAAAAGTGTCAATACCTTGGTAGATGATATTAAAGTGCACCCTAAACGCTATATCAGTGTTTCAGTATTCGGTAAAAAGGATAAAAGAACACCTTTGACTAAACCATTATCGGATACCTTGGATCATGAATAAATATGTGCGTTATATCATACTTTTTTCTGGCATACTTGTGTCAATTCATGCCAATAGTCAAGACTCTACAAAAGTAGTCAAGAACAAGGGTAAATTAATTGAGTTTCTTTCTGCCGAGTCTTACAATATCAAAAAACAAGATAGTGTCGATTATTTAATCCTTGTTGGTGATGTGAAAATTAAGCAGGGTAACACTTTGTTATTTGGAGATAGCATTATTGTGAATACCACAAAAAATAGTTTAGAAGGATTTGGTAAAGTACATATCAATGATGCGGATTCTGTCCATACCTATGCAGATTATTTGATGTATGATGGCAATACTAAAAAAGCCAAATTAAGAAATCATGTAAAATTAACAGATGGTCGTGGTACTTTAACTACTGACTCATTGGATTATGATGTTTCGATAAAAATTGGCGTGTATAAAAAAGGGGGTAAATTAGTTCGTAATAAAACAATTTTAAAAAGTACAGAAGGCGTTTATTATGGCATTACTAGAGATGTACTTTTTAGAAACAAGGTTTCTTTAATCGATCCAGATAATAGCATCTTCACAGATACCTTAGAATACAATACCTATTCCCAATTAGCCAATTTCATAAGTCCCTCTAAAATAATTAGTGGTTCAAGGATCATTAAAACAAAGAATGGCAATTACAATTTAGGTACTAAAAAAGGGTATCTGTATGAACGCTCCTCCATTGATGATAGTAGTTATTTTTTCATTGCAGACGATATGGCCATTGACGACTCACTTGGACTAGGTGAATTTAGAGGCAATGCATTGTACAAGTCTAAGGATAGTTTAAGTTTTGATTTATTGGCAAACAATATTAAAACCAATCGTAAGAAGGATATTTTACTGGCTACAGAATTGCCGATTCTAATGATCAAACAACCCAATGACACTTTATACGTGAGTGCTGATACTTTGTATAGTGGTAGATTGAGTGACCTAAAAAGAAAAATACCAAAAGCACGCGCTAAAGAAGAAGTACTAAAGGATTCTAGTTTGAATAAATATTTTGAGGCCTTTCATCATGTGAAAATTTATTCCGATTCGATGCAAGGTATTGCAGATAGTTTATTTTATAGTCTTGCAGATTCTACCATACGTCTACACAATCAACCTATACTTTGGGTGAATGAAAATCAGATTACGGGCGATACCATCTATATGCATTTGAATAATAAAAAAGCAGAACAACTTAGAATTTTAAACAATGCAATGGCCATTAGTCCAGTTGACAGTACAGATTATTTTAATCAACTTAAAGGCAATTCGATTGTAGTAGATTTTATAGACGGCAAAATACACCAAATGCAAACCAAGGGCAGCGCAGAAAATATTTATTTTACAACCGATAATGAGGGAAAATTTATTGGAGTCAACCATTCCAATGCGCAAAACATTACAATCGATTTCAACAATGATGAGCCAGTAAAAATTATATACATCAACCAATTAACAGGCAAAATGACCCCAATGTTTGACCTACCTAAATCGGAGTTAAAACTGAATAATTTTAAATGGCTAGTTGATCTAAAACCAATGTCTAAATTTGATATCCTCTCTCCTAAGGGCAACTAATTAGTTTAGATTGATCATTAAGTAGCATCATTTTTTTCAAACATAAGATATGCTTTTATAAAGCCATCTATTTCACCATCCATAACAGGCCCCACATTCCCAACTTCAAAATCTGTTCGGTGGTCTTTGATCATTTTATATGGATGAAATACATAAGAGCGAATTTGACTACCCCATTCTATTTTTTTCTTATTGGCATTGGATGCATTTAACGCTTCTTGCTTTTTACGCATTTCTTCCTCATACAATCTACTCTTCAACATTTTCATTGCAATTTCCCTATTCTCCCCTTGCGTTCTTGATTGTTGACATTCCACAATGATACCAGAAGCATGTTTTAATCGAACAGCCGTTTCTACTTTATTGACGTTCTGTCCACCCTTTCCACCACTTCGATAAAACTCCCATTCAATGTCTGCAGGATTGACTACAATTTCGATGGTGTCATCAATTAAAGGATATACGTATACAGATGCAAAGCTGGTATGACGTCTTGCATTGCTATCAAATGGAGAAATTCTTACTAAACGGTGTACGCCTGATTCTGCCTTCAAAAACCCAAAAGCAAATGGGCCATCAAATTGAATGGTGGCAGATTTTATTCCTGCACCATCTCCTTCTTGATAATCTAAAGAATGGACTGTCCAACCTTGTTTCTCTCCATACATGGTGTACATCCTTAAAAGCATTTCTGCCCAATCCTGACTCTCTGTTCCACCTGCACCTGGATTGATTTGTAATATGGCAGGTAATTCGTCTTCGGGTTGATTGAGTGTGCTTTTAAACTCTGCCTCTTCAATTGCAATAAGTGCAATATCATAAGCAGCTTTTGTTTCTTCTTCTGTGGCATCGCCTGCTTTCCAGAATTCAAAAAGCACCACAAAATCTTCGACACTTGTTTCAACATGTTGATACAAGCCTGCCCAATATTCGTTTAATTTAATCTCCTTCATCGTGGCGGTTGCACGCTTGTTATCATCCCAAAAACCTGGAGATAAGGAAAGTTGTTTGTCTAAATGTATTTTTTGTAAACGGTTCTCAACGTCAAAGAAACCTCCTCAGGACACTCACTTGGTCCTTCATACGCTTAATCTGTTCAATCGTCATATGAATTCATTTTATGTTC
>JBILAW010000039.1:0-13639 GCA_044354025.1 Sediminibacterium sp. | reverse complement strand
ATTTAGTTCTAGAGGTTGGGGTATTGGTGCCAAATTTGGTATCATCTACAAACCAGAATCCTTCTTCCGTCTTGGATTTGCATTGCATACACCTCAATTAATTAGCTTTAGAGATAGAATATCTGCAAACATGAAAACGAACACTGAATCCTATGAGGGCACCAAAGAGGTTAGTTCAGGTTATTTGAACAATGGCCTCCCTGGCCTGAGAGAGTATACGGTCATGACACCAACTAAAGCAACTTTTAGTGGTAGCTACTTTTTTGCGAGTCCAGGAAAACCAACACAACCATTGGGCTTTATCAGTGCAGATATTGAGTGGGTGAATTATGCTGGAACACGTTTTTATGCCAATGATTTTGATCAAGAAAGTGCCGACTACTATGATGACTTAAACAACACCATGAAAGCCACTTATAAGAACAATTTGAACATCAAAATTGGATCTGAAATTAAATTAACAAGTAACTGGATGGCAAGAGCAGGTACTGCTTATTATGGAAGTCCTTACAAAAACGAATTTGCAGACGAAAATGGCACCAACTTAGTAACGCCATCACGTTTTATTGTGTCTGGCGGTATTGGTTATAGAACCAATAAATATTTTGTAGACTTTACTATTTCTAGTGCAACCAATAGAGACGCTGTGGTACCTTACCGATTGATTGATAAGCCAAGCCCTATCGCTGTTCAAAATAGTAAGGCTGTATTATTCAATATTGGATACGGAATCAGATTCTAATTCTAATTCAAACTAATCCAAAAGCATTGACATAAAAAAAGCCATCCCTGGGGATGGCTTTTTTGTGCAGGCTATTTTATCACTATTTTAAATCGCTCGTCTTTAATCCTTGATTCATTTTGATATCCGTATACTTAATATTGATTTTCATTTGACCCAAATCCATAAGCTGCTCTGAAGCAATTTGAACGCCATTCACAACTTTATAGCCAGTATAATATTGTTGTTGTGTCATTGTTCCTTGACCAGGCACTTCTTCTGATTTTGAAGTCTTTACCAATAAGAATGTTTTAGCATCATAAAAACGGTGTGATACTTTTTTAGAAGGGGTTGTTACTTCTACATCAATCGCATCTTTACCGTCTACTTTTTCTGCACCTACAATTTTTAAACCATATCCTTTTGCAAGGTATAACTGCTCTGGAGCAAGAAAAGCAGATTCGTCAAGACCTTCTTTTAAATCATCTGTAATAGGTGCTTCCTGACCTTGTTGCGAAACAGAGTATTTACCATCTACGACTGCCTGTCTCATCATTGCCATGCCACCCATGGACATGGTCGTTACTGAATTACCTGGCATGACAATGGTTTGTTTCATTTCCAAAGACTGTCCCATTAAATTAGCAGTTCCTTTCAATTGCACATCTTTCACATTGTCTAATGCTTCCTTTGTACCTATCGCTGCAATCGCTTTTTCCATCAATGCTGCTGGTGTTAAACTTGCATCCGCTTTTACTTCTGTAGGAGCAGCAATTTCATTACCCTCTATATCAAAATACTTTAATGGACCATATTTCTCTAAGCCTTTAGTGATTTGCTTTGCATTTCCTACAATCACAATATGCATTTGATTGGTGTTCAAAAATAATTTAGCTGCATTTTGCACTTTTGCTGCATCTACCGCTGCTAAATTGGTTAGGTATTTTTGATAATAATCTGCTGGTAAATTGTTACGAGCAATATTCAATGCAAAGTTGGCAATGGTTGCTGGATTCTCAAGTGATCTTGCAAATCCACCAGATAAATAATTCTTCATTCTACTTAATTCTGTCTCTCCTACTTGCTCATTTCTAATGGCATTGATTTCACGTAATAATTCTTGTACAGAACTGTCTGTTTTTTCATTTCTAACAGACGCTTCTGCTTGGAAAATACCAATTTGACTGCTTGGACTTAAAGAAGAGTAAGCGCCATATGTAAATGCATACTTTTCTCTTAGGTTCGCAAACAAACGGCCTGAGAACCCACCACCTAAAATATTATTCATAACTGAGCCTGCAATCACATTCGAAGAGCCAGGTAATAAATCTACCGCGCCAGCAATCGCAACTACACTTTGTACACTTGCTGGTCTGTCCACAATGGCCACATAAGTTTGTTTAGGCTGAACAGGTTTAGCAAAATTTTGTTTTGTAAACACGCCTTTTTTCCAATTGCCAAAACTTTTTTCAGCTAAGATTTTTGCAGTAGCAGGTTCGATGTCTCCCACAAAAACCAAATAAGCTGCATTTGGTATCCAATAAGAATTTAAAAATGATTTAACATCAGCGATAGACACTTGATTCACTGTCTTAGTGGTCATCATTTCACCATAAGGATGGGTTGCGCCGTAGACTAATTTTTTAACCACATTACCAGAAATCGCGTCCGCATCGTCTTTATTTGATTCGATGCCTGACAAGGTTTGCTTGCGAATTTTCTCCAATTCCTCCGTAGATAAAGCTGGTTGTAAAACCACTTCTGATAACAACCCTAATAAACTTGGGAAATTGTCTTTTAATGAACTAACCGATGCCGATTGACTTGAAGTAGACATGCTTCCTCCCAAAAATTCAATGGCTTCATCTAATTGTGCTTTTGTTTTTGTGGCAGTCCCTCTTTTTAACAACTGACCAGCCATTTGAGCCACACCTGCTTTATCTCCTTCAGCAAAACCATCATAGTCTAATGCCAATGTAGCACTCACTTGTGGCAGTTTTGTATTTTTAACGACAAATACTTGTAACCCATTTGCTAAAGTAAATTTAACTGGATCGCCTATTTGTATAAGTGGCGCTTTGCCTGGCATAGGCGCTTTTGAACGATCTATATTTTGTGCCATTGTAACCAATGGAACTAAAAATAGAAATAAGTATAATTGTTTTTTCATAAAATTATTTTAAGGTAAACTTTTTAGAATGACTTGATTATTTGGTGGTAGGTTTTTCTTTAGGTAAATAATACAATACAATCCTGTTGTCTTTGTTTAAATACTTTTTAGCCACATTCAATACATCTTGTCTGGTTACTTTATTGTATTTCTCTAATTCTGTATTGATTAAATTGGCATCTCCAAAATACACTTCATTGTTTGCTAAGCTTTCTGCAATACCCGCCATAGTTGCATTTCCTGTAACAAGTGATGTGGTGATTTGATTTTTTACTTTTTGGAATTCTCTTTCTCCAACCAATCCCATCTTTAATTCATTCACTACACTATCCATGCTTTTTTCTAATTCCTCAATCTTTACACCCATGTTGGCAATAGATAAAGCAATGAATAAGCCTTCGTCCTCATTGAAAAATGGCACAGACTGAGCAGCCACTGCTTGTTGCTTCTTATCCACTAAAGTTTTATTCATTCTAGAGGACTCTCCACCAGATAAAAGGGTAGACAATACATTGAATGCATAATACTCATCTCCGCCTTGTCTTGGTGCACGATAGGCCTGAAACACACCTGGTAATTGAATGTTATCATATATCACATCTCTTACCTCTCCACCTAAAGCTGGTTCTTTAATGGTTGGTCTTGGAATTGGCTTGGTACCCATTTTAATTGGACCGAAATAAGCTTCAATCTTCGCTTTCAATTCGGCTTTATTAAAATCACCAGCAATTGACAATACACAATTATTAGGTACATAGAATGTCTTGTAAAAATTGATGAACTCGTCCAATTTTGCAGCATTTAAATGATCCATACTTCCAATTGGTGACCATTGGTATGGATGCACTTTATAAGCACGCTTTAATACTTCATTTAAAAAAGAACCATATGGTCGATTGTCAACGCGTTGACGCTTCTCTTCTTTTACCACTTCTCTTTGCGTATTCACACCAATTTGTTCAATTTTAGCGTGCATCATGCGCTCACTTTCTAACCATAAGCCTAATTCAACTTGATTAGAAGGTAGTAATTCATAATAGAAGGTACGGTCTTGAGAGGTATTCGCATTCAAAGCACCACCTGCATTGGTGATGTACTTATCAAACTCCCCTCTTTTAATATTTTCTGAACCTTCAAATAATAAATGTTCAAAGAAATGCGCGAAGCCTGTTCTTGCAGTGTCTTCGTTTTTAGAACCTACATGGTATAAAGTCGTTACAGCCACAACAGGTGCTGAATGATCTTCATGTAAAATGACTTTTAAGCCATTTGGCAAAGTGTATTTCTCAAATTGTATTGTTTGACCTGTCACCTGAGTGATGAACAATGTCAGCATACAAATAAAAAATAGGACAGATTTTTTTTGCATAAAAATTGATTTTGGAATGTATATTTTGATAAAAATAGTGCTAATTGTACTAATTATTGATTAAAGTAATTTAAGATTTTATCTAATAATGTTAATATTTCCAGGAATAGAACCTAGTGCAAAAACAACCTAAAATTAGCACCGAAATTGGATGCATATTTATCATGCCATTTGACTCCAATTGATTTCAGGGTCTTTTTTAAACCAAGTCATTTGCCTTTTAGCATAATGTCTGGTGTTCTGCTGAATAGCCTGAATCACTGCCTCCTTTGTTTGATGCCCTTCAAAATAAGGCAACCACTCTTGATAGCCAACGGTTTGTAATGCGTTCAAATGAAATTGAGGGTGTAAAGTGCTGACTTCCTCCTCTAACCCCATTTCGACCATCTGCACGACCCTTTGATTGATGCTGTCATACAATTGCTCCCTAGGCAGCTCCAATCCGATTTTTTGTATGTCAAAAGAACGTGTTTTTTTAGACTGCAGTTGAAAACTAAGGATGGATTGACCTGTTCCAATCACCACTTCCAAAGCCCTTGATAATCTTTGTGTATTTTGTTGTTCCCCTTGGTCTGCTTGCGCCCAATAGGCAGGATCCTTTGCTTGGACTTGCGCTTGAAGCCAGTCTATCCCTTTCAATGATACATCGGCTTGAATTTGACTGCGTAAGGATGGATCAATCGCTGGGATTTGATCCATCCCTTCTACAAATGCTTTAATGTATAATCCAGTGCCACCGACCATAACCACCGATCCAAATTTTGCAAGTAACTCGTTTGCTTTTGCCATTGCATATGCTTCGAATGTTCCTGCATTCACCGTCTCTTGAATAGAATGACTTGCTATAAAATGATGCGGGACTGTAGTCAATTCTTCTAGTGATGGTCTTGCTACACCAATATTTAATTCCTGATAACATTGCCTTGCATCCGCCGAAATAATTTCGGTTTGTAGTTTTTGCGCTAATGCAATCGCATACTTTGTTTTACCAACAGCTGTAGGACCAACAACGATATATACGGTAGGCGTCAAAATAAATATATTATGAAATTAGTAGGCTTCGGAGCTATCATCAAACATGCCACTTGCGTCATCATCCTGCTGCTCATCCCCTGCTTCCTCATCAGACGCATCCGCGTCTTCATCATCAGATTCTTCCGCGTCTTCTTCCCCTAAAAGTCCAAGCCCTGTTTCGTCATCAGACGCATGCGCGTCTGCTTCTCCTTCTTCACCAAATCCATCCTGGGCTTCCGTTAAATCATACTTCTCTTCGATATCTGTAAAATTAGGACCTAGTAAACCTTTCGTGCCATATTGCATTGGACCAACACCTTCAATTCTTGACACCATTGGATAATTCAATTCCATATCCGCATCCGCATTCTTAATCACTTGAATCAATTGTATTAAGAAAGTCCAAGACTTTGCAAAGTCATATAAATAAACAAATTGTTGATTGGTATTTAAAATTTCTGATCCTATCAATACTTCATCCATCATCAATGGCGGTACCACATAATTTTTTTCATACACCGCTTTACTAATTTCTCTGCCTCTCTGCCATTTTTCATTGCTTCTAAAAAAAGTAGCATCATGTTTTTCATCAAACTCAAAAGCCTTCAAAATAATATGATGCAGGTCTGTAAAATGTTGCGTATGTTTCACCATCACATCTCTATAAATTGCATCGTCTTCTTCCCAAGAAATTCTAAATTTTAAAATGGCCATTTTGGTGATTTTGAAACGCTAAATTAGTATTTATTAGCTTGATTTTGAGCTTTTTTATAGGGCCGGTTGCAAGCCTATTTTAGCCGCTTCTGCAATCATAAATTGATACGCAGCTTCATATTCATTGGGGATGATGCCGTCCAAAATAGCTTCTCTAATGGCGTCCTTAATAAGGCCTACTTGTTTAGATGGCGTTATATTAAAAATTTGCATAATCATCTCGCCTGTGATGGGAGGCTGCCAATTGCGCATCTGGTCTTTTTCCTCTACTTCAACGATCCTAGCTTTAACCATTTCAAACCCTTGTAAATACCTTTTAACCTTGGTTTGATTCTTGCTTGTAATGTCTGCAGCACAGAGTAACATCAATGATTCAATGTCTTCGCCAGCATCAAATAACAATCTTCGAATAGCGCTATCTGTCACATTTTCTTTTGTCAAAGAAATAGGACGTAAATGCAAAGCCACTAATTTTTGCACCAGCTTCATGTGTTCATTTAGTGGCAGCTTTAATTGTGTAAATATTTTAGGCACCATCCTTGCGCCCACCACTTCATGTCCATGAAAGGTCCAACCAGCACCTGGTTCAAATCTTTTGGTATTTGGTTTTGCAATATCATGCAACAAGGCAGCCCATCTTAACCAAATATCCTCGGTGTTTGCAGCGATATTATCTAATACTTGTAAGGTATGAGAGAAGTTGTCTTTATGACCAATCCCATCAAGGGTTTCAGCGCCTTCCAATTTTAACAAAACCGGGAATATTTGCGCTAATAAACCTGCTTCTCTTAATAAATACCAACCTTTAGAAGGCTGTTTGCTCTTCATTATTTTTTGCAGTTCATCTGTAATCCTTTCTTGAGAAACAATCTTGATCCGATCTGCCATTTGCTGGATGGCTTTGAATGTATTTTCCTCAATCACAAAATCCAATTGTGTTGCAAAGCGAATGGCACGCATCATTCTTAAAGGATCGTCATCAAATGTTTGTTCTGGTGCCAATGGTGTGCGAATGATTTTTAATGCTAAATCATTCAACCCATTGAATGGATCTAAAACTGCACCAAAATTGGATGCACTCAAATCTATAGCCATGGCATTGATGGTGAAGTCTCTTCTGTTCTGATCGTCTATCAAAGTGCCGGGTTCAACAGTTGGATTCCTGCTTTCTCTTACATAAGATTCTCTTCGGGCGCCCACAAATTCAATTTCAATATCTGTGAGTTTCACCTGCGCAGTGCCATAGGTTTTGAACAATGCAACTGCAGGCTTGGGACTAAATTGATTGGCGAATGAAGTTGCTAATTGCAGCCCGTCTCCGATACAAACAATGTCAATATCTTTTGTATTTCTATTTAAAAATTTATCGCGCACAAATCCACCTACTGCATAGGCAGGTATCCCTAATTTTTCCGCAGCGTTTCCTGCTATGGTTAAAAGGTCTTTTTCTTGTGCTGTTAATTCAATAGACATTGGTGCAAAAGTACTAATTGTGTAGCACTTGTTGGAGGGGTTGATAGATTTGTTCTAAGCGGATGGTTTCGGCACAATTAAAATGCTTTAATGGGCATTGTTTTTTTCCGTGCAATCCACAGGGCCTGCAGGGTAAAGCTTGTTCTGTCTCTATAATAAAAGAGGTATCTGACAATGGACCATAACCAAAATCTGGCACAGTAGAACAGTAAATGGCTGCAACTGGTGCATTCACTGCAGAAGCAAAATGCATGGGTGCTGAATCATTGACATAATTGAGCACTGCTCCTTTTTGTAAAGCAGCTGATGCTAAAAATGAAAGCCTTCCAGCCATATTGACTAGATTTTTTTTCTGCACTGCTTGCAAAATTTGGTCGTTCAAAGATTTATCAGCTGGCCCCCCAAGTAAATAAATAGGCCCTTCAAAAGGAATTGAATTCAATACCTGAATCCATTGATGCATTGGAAATTGCTTGGTATACCAAACAGAAGCCGGCGCCATACACAAATAAGGTGCGGACTGATACCCTTCCACTGCTTTTAAATCCAGCGCAGATGGATACAGTGCTGGCTTTGCATTCGGGAATAAACCCAAAGGCGTCAACAAAGCATGGTTGCGTTCTATTTCATGCAATCCATTGCCAACAGCCTGGTGTGCTATTTTGTTTGTAAATAAAAAAGCGAAGGGATTTTTATCAAAACCAATTTTCATTTTTGCACCAGACAACGCCGTCCATAATCCTGTGGCAGCATAACGTTGCACATTGATCACTGCATCAAATTGATTTTTTCTTATTTCAAAAAGTAGTTGTAGCCAATTACCGTATTTGTTTTGTTTTTTATCCCAGACCAAGACTTTGTCTAGATATGGATGCGCGTCAAACAATGCCTCATTCCCTTTTCTGACTAAAATTGAAATCGATGCAGTAGGATTTTGATGATGTATAGATTCCAACATGGCGCTAGCTAACACTACGTCTCCAATAAAAGCTGTTTGAATCACCAATATTTTTTGTGCCATGGATTGGATTTAAGGACGAATAATGATGATTTGATCTTTTTCCCATTTCACAATAGCCGAAGGCTCTTTTAAAGAACTATCTTCTTGCTCTGATCGCACCACATAATCAACACCTTCAATAATATCTAAGGAAATGTCTTTAAAACATTTTGGCGTGGGTAATCCAGAAATATTCGAAGAAGTACTTACAATGGGTTTTCCAAAAGCTTGCATTAATTGCTGCGCAAAATTTGCTTTGCAAATTCGAATGGCAATAGAACCATCTGCTGCGATTAAATTAGGTGCTACATTTTTTGCATGATCATAAATCACAGTCGTTGGCTTGGTGATGCCTTTGATATAATCCGCCACTTTAGGAGCTGGTTCTGCCACATAATCCAAAATCCATTTTTCTTCTGGCACCAGCACAATCATGGCTTTTGTATCTACTCTTTTTTTGAGTACATAAATTTTTTCAACCGCATCAGGATTGGTTGCATCTGCGCCTATCCCCCAAACAGAATCTGTAGGATATAAAATGATGCCCCCTTTTTGTAAGGCATCTAAAGCACAAGCAATATCTTCTTCCATTAAAAACATATTGCAAATTAATCATTAAGGCTTAAAGCAAGTCATTTGAATGTGTAAAAGAAAGCCACAAACTATCTAAATCAACCTGTATTTTTACCAAAATCGAATGAAAAGGACGCAACTATACAATCAAGGTTTTATCTGGGCCATCCTGGGCACTATGTTGTTTTCTACCAAAGCCATTTGGATCAAACTATGTTTTAATTCCACCAATATTGATGCAAGTAGCTTATTGATGTTACGCATGTTGTTTGCTTTGCCATTCTATGCTGCAGCAATGTGGTTTTATTTTTCAAAGCAACCCATCAAAAAAGTAAAAGCATCTACCTACCTGGGCGCATCTTTACTAGGTATACTTGGGTATTATATGAGTAGCTTATTTGATTTTATTGGATTGCAATATGTGTCTGCAAGTATTGAAAGAATCATTCTGTTTATCTATCCAACGCTTGCAGTATTGTTAAATTTATTGATTTTCAAAGTGGCTATTAGTCAAAAACAATGGATTGCCATTTTAATCACCTATTTCGGAATTGGCCTTGCCTATTGGGGCGAGTTGAATCAAATACCCGATACAAAAATGTTCTTTTTTGGTACTTGGATGATCTTGCTTTGTGCGGTTACCTTTGCTTTTTATTTAGTGGGTTCAGGTAAAATAATACCAAAAATAGGGGCCCCACAATTTACTAGCTTATCTATGTTGGCAGCAAGTGTAGGGATTTTTATACATTACTTTGTTACACATCAGCAAGGCATCGCTTCTATTATAGACATGCCCATCCTGCATTCAAGTAGTATATGGTACGTGATTGCGCTTGCAATCATTGGCACTGTGATTCCCTCTTTTTTAATGAGTGGGGGTATGAAAAGGATAGGCAGCAATGATTTAGCCATTATTACAAGCATTGGACCCGTTGCTACCTTATTTCAGGCAAGATGGATCTTAAACGAGCCCTTTAGCTGGGAGCAGATATTGGGAACTGTATTTGTAGTCTTGGGGGTGCTACTCGTAAAAAAAGCTGGGGCAACCAAGACGAATCCCGATTACCCCAATTATCCTTCCCCCAAAGGATAAAATCTTTATATATAATATTTCTTTAATTTGATATAGCTAGTATTTTTTCGACGTTGTAAATATTCGATCAAAGGACGCATCTACCAAATTCTATGCAAATTAAGAAGAGAAAATTAAATTTCAGATATAATTAATTATAAATCATTATTTTATACATTAATGAAATATTAATTTTTTATCATTTTACATGATTTGATTTTTATATATAATTTTTTTTTACCTTTATTATCAATCGAACTTAGATTCCCCTATGCTAAAAAAAAGGATATTACTTTCTCTGTTTGTGATTGCAAACACATTATCTGCATCCTCTCAAGCAATTCAGGTTATTAACCCATTGTCAAAAGTAGAAATTGCCTTATTAGATTTTATCACAAAAGACAGTAGCAATGACCTTGTTTTAAACTTTTTAAAGGAAGATTTTAGACTAGGCGTTGCAAAAAAACTATCCAATGGAACAAACTTCATTAAAAGAAAAGGGAAAGTTTATATACAAATATTGGGTACTGGCAGGTTATATGAAATAGCTAAAAAAAGCCAAGGGAATTACCAATTTACTCGAATAGATTCCACTATACATATTGGAAGTAATTTTAGCACTTTAAATTGGATGCATAAGGACACGCTTTTTCAATTTGGAGGCACTGGCTTTTGGAAAGTAAGGGACTATATGAGTTATTTTAGTCCTCAAACCCATGAATGGGAGATTTACAATACTGTAAATACTGCCTCGATCTCTTTAAGCGACAAAAATAGCGTCCTCTATTTTATGGATGAAAAATTAGGCAAGCTTTACCTTTCTAATTCTATTAAACAACAAGATTTTCCAAAAACATTAACCATTGTTGACATTGATAGTTCTATCGTCTTTGATTTTGCAAAGAGAAAATGGGAAAACTTAGGTGCCCTTAATCCAAAATTAAAAGAATTAATAAAAAAACAAGAAAGCCAACTAAACCCTTTTGGCCCCTATTTAATTTTTCATTCAGATCTTGAATTGTATTGGTTAAACTTTTCAACCAATAGCTATGGAACTTTTTCAACTAGTAAACAATCAGAATTTAGAGAAAAATATTTGAAACTATACAATAATAGTCGGGATTACAATATTCAATTTGTACTTGGATCAAACTATTACCTAATTAAAATTACGCAAGAAGGCCTATTGAATTTTGAAAGTATTTCCTTGTCATTAAAAGATATTAAAGAAGAAGGTGGCGCAGTAATTTATTTGAATAATCGATTTGTCAAAATTATGAAAATATTGGAACCAGGGGAACCAATTATTGGCAATGCCTTGATTGTCTTTTTCATAATTTTTGTGTATAATTTCATTCAAAATAAAAGAAAGAAAAAAACGATCACAGATGAAGTTCAAACAATTCTATACAAAAACTTTTACAGCGCTATTACAATTGTTGAAAAAGAATTGATTCAAACGATATTTCAATGCCAGATGAACAATGAACAAATTTCTATTAAAACGATCAATAAAATCATTGGTGTGCAACAGAAAGACATTCTTACGCAAAACAAAAGCAGAAGCGACCACTTTTTACGTATCAATCAAAAATTTAAGTTGGCAACTAGATCAAAAGAATTACTCATTATAAAACAAAGAGAAGAAACTGATAAAAGACAATTTAACTATAATATCAACCCCCAATTTTTAAAACAAATGGAAGGATTGATTTTAAACAACCAATAAGCTACAGCCCCTTCTTGCGCTTTGGTCTAGCCTACCAAGTACTTCAAAACTTCCGTCAGGATACACCATTCCTATATCTTCTGTCACAATAAACGCACAACTATTAAAATTGGCAAGGTCTATGATATGTAAGACGCCCCTGCCCGTTGCATTCAAGGCCGTTGGATCGGATTCATCCGCGACTAATACTTTCATCCAAGGCGGGCAAGCATAGATGCCCCCTCCTTTAGAATAGGCTTGACTTAGTAATTCTGTCATACCATATTCTGAATGGATATCTTGAACACCAAATCCATCTGCTAAATAGGCATGTAAAGCAGGTTTAGTTAATTCTTGCTTTCTGCCTTTCATGCCCCCAGTCTCCATCACTATTGTATGCTTCAATGCTTGAGGATACGCGTCTACAAAATCCATTAAGGCATAACTAACTCCAATTAATAATGTTTTTTGTTGTTCCTTTTCCAAATTAGCCAAAGTGCGATTCAAGTTTTCAAAATCATATAAATAAAAGCCGCTTTTTGGATTTGCACTTGCTTGGATTAAATGTTGCGTCATATAGACCAAGGAAGCATGTTGTCGCTCTAAATAATTGGGCAATAAACCAAGTATACAATATTCTTTTGGTGAGCCGTAAAATAGTTCAAAGCATTGCATAAAACTTTGTTCATACACTTTTAAATCTTTTACAAAATGTTTACTTACAATATCCTGCGTGGTACCACTACTTTCAAAATGAAATTTTGGGCATTCAGTTCCTGAATAAATAGCAAAAGTTTTATAAAAATGAATCGGTAAGAATGGGATTTGCTCCAGACATTTTACGGTATCCAATTGCAGTTTCATGGATCGAATCCACTCACTATACACTGCATTATTCGAAGCTTGGTAGGCCATGATTGACAAGGCAGTGCGCAAGAAATTGGAGGGCGCCAAGTCCTTTAAATCCTCCATGTTCCAAGTTTCGCCTTTCATACTACCTAGGTTTGCTACAAATGTATTAATAAATACAGAATGTAGTATCTTGCAAGGGTTATAATTAAACAAACTATGGCAAAAGCAACAACAAAAAAAGTAAGTACGAATAAAGCAGGTACGAACAAAGTAAGTGGCTCTAAGAAAAAAGAGTTGATCAACGCAACTTCTTATCAATTTTTAAAAGAGTATATCAATAATCCTTCACCAGTCGGTTTTGAAACGAGTGGTCAAAAAATTTGGTTGAACTATTTGACACAATATGTAGACACCACTTTTACAGATCCTTACGGCACAGCAGTGGGTGTGATTAATCCGGATGCACCATTTAAAGTAGTGATTGAGGCACATGCGGATGAAATAAGTTGGTTTGTAAATTATATCAACGATCAAGGTTTAATACATCTTAAACGCAATGGCGGTGTAGACCATCAAATTGCTCCTTCTATGCGCGTTTGGATTCATGGTAAAAAAGGACCAGTTAAAGCGGTGTTTGGATGGCCTGCTATCCACACAAGAATGAGCAATCCTGAACAAAAAGAGCCACAACCTAAAGTAGAAAATTTGACTTTGGATTGCGGAGCAAGATCTAAAAAAGAAGTGGAGACATTGGGGATTCATATTGGTGCAGTGGTTACTTATGAAGAAGGATTTGATGAATTAGCACATGACTTTATCATTGGAAGAGCTTTTGATAATAGAGTCGGTGGATTCATGATTGCCGAAGTGGCAAGAATGCTTTCAGAAAATAAAAAGAAATTACCATTTGGCTTATACATTGTGAATGCTGTTCAAGAAGAAATTGGATTAAGAGGTGCCGAGATGATTGCTA
>JBILAW010000141.1:0-4045 GCA_044354025.1 Sediminibacterium sp. | reverse complement strand
AAGTTGGCGTGTGATGGAAACCATGAGACTATTGCTACCACCGGGTCATGTAGAAGTGTATTCGGTGGATGAAGCTTTTGTAGACCTCTCTCACCTAGCTCCAGAAAATGTCCAATCCTTTTGTTTAGAACTCAAAAATAAGATTGAACAATGGACAGGCATTTCTGTTTCGATTGGTGCGGCACCCAATAAAGTATTGAGTAAAGTAGCCAACCGATTAGCAAAAAAAAATAAACTTAAAACCAATTGTATCGTGGTGTTGGATACGACTAAAAAAATACAAGCGGCATTACAACAAACGCCTGTAGAAGATATTTGGGGCGTGGGTTTTAGCTATAGTGAAAAACTAAAAGTGTATGGCATCAATACGGCCTATACATTAAGCATCAAAGACCTAAGTTGGGGTAAAAGATTTTTAGGTGGTGTGGTGGGGATGCGTTTGATACGCGAACTAAAAGGTTTTAAAAGTCATTCCATGCAAGCCCCGAGAACAGAAAAGAAAATGATTGCTACCACGCGCATGTTTGGACGCAATGTCACCGACTGGCAGGAAATAGAAGAAGCACTTGCAACCTATACCACCAGGGCTGCCGAGAAATTAAGAAGACAACATAGTGCGGCCACAGGTATTGCCGTGTTCTTACTTAAAAAAGCCCCTATTCAATTAGACGCCGCCTACTATAACCGGGGCCGTCAAGTGAGTGGTTATACCCAATTGGATAATCCCACCCAGAGCACCCCCGACCTGATCAAGGCGGTGATCGCCATCGGTAAATCCCTCTATGAAAAGGGCGAAGTCTATAAAAAAGCTGGCGTGATCCTAAGTGGTTTTGTACCCGATAGTGCCTTGCAAACCAATCTATTCGTTGCCCCTATAGACACAAAAAAGAAGAAGCTAATGCATGTGATTGACAATATGAACGCCGCCTACCGAAACGACGTGCTCAAATTTGGCACCAGTGGGACGCAGAAAAACTGGAAAATGCGCAGCGAGAAAAGAAGTAAGCGCTTTACCACCCGCTGGGATGAGCTCTGTATGGTGAAATAAGTAAAATTGGTGGAAAACCATTCTATAAAAATTCGGATAAATGCTTTGGCTAATGTATTTTTGCCCAATTTTATACCTATGAGCAACCAATTGCACTCCAACGAATCTGTCCAATCTAAAAAGAAGAAAATTATTGTTTTAGGAAGTGGCCCTAATCGTATTGGACAAGGTATTGAATTTGATTATTGTTGTGTGCATGGTTTATTAGCGGTGAAAGAGGCAGGATACGAAGCGATTATGGTGAACTGTAATCCAGAAACTGTTTCTACCGATTTTGATATGGCGGACAAATTATATTTTGAACCCGTTTTTTGGGAACACCTTTGGGAGATCATTGAATTAGAACAACCAGAAGGTGTGATTGTACAATTGGGTGGACAAACTGCATTAAAATTAGCTAAGCGTTTAACAGAGCGTGGTATCAAAATAATAGGTACTTCATTTGATAGTTTAGATATCGCAGAAGACAGAGGTCGCTTTAGTGATTTATTAAAAGATTTAAAAATTCCTTACCCAGACTACGGCACAGCTTACACTGCAGACGAAGCGATTGAAGTAGCCAATCAAGTGGGTTACCCAGTACTTGTAAGACCAAGCTATGTGATTGGTGGACAAAGAATGCGTATTGTGATCAACGATGCAGAAGTAGAAAAAGCAGTCGTAAGTATCTTAAAACATATCCCAGACAATAAAATTTTAATTGACCATTTCTTAGATCGTTGTCAGGAAGCAGAAGTAGATGCGATTTTTGATGGCGAGACTTTTCACGTAATGGGTGTGATGGAACATATAGAACCAGCAGGTATCCATAGCGGAGATAGCAATGCAGTATTACCAGCATTTAATTTAACGCCATTGATTGTGGCGACCATGGAATTTTACAGTGAAAAAATTGCACGCGCTTTAAATATCAAGGGATTGATCAATATTCAATTTGCAATTAAAGACGATAAAGTATTTGTGATTGAAGCCAACCCTAGAGCGTCTAGAACAACCCCATTTATTGCTAAGGCATATCAAATACCATATTTAAATATCGCGACTAAAGTCATGTTGGGTGCAGCAAAACTAACCGACTTTACAATGGAGAAAAAACTAGACGGCTTCGCAATTAAAGAACCAGTATTTAGTTTTGATAAATTCCCAGGCGTGAATAAAGAATTAGGACCAGAGATGAAGAGTACGGGAGAAGCCATCCGCTTTATCAAAGACTTACGCGACCCTTATTTTAGAACCTTGTACAAAGAGCGTTCTATGAACTTATCTAGATAATCTGACGCGAACAATACTAAAAAAGCCCTTAATTACTTAAGGGCTTTTTTAATGCTTAAACATTTTAAGAAAGAAGATATAGTTATAAATTCGTTCCGTACTGGTCAATTAAATAAATCACCGCAGCCATATTCACCGCACCTAATAACAATTCACGCTTGTTTACATTTTCAAATACATCTGTTTTAGCATGGTGTATATCAAAATAACGTTGACTATCAGGAACCAATCCTGCAAGTACAATCGCAGCATTCACATTCTTTAATGGGCCAATATCTGCACCACCGCCACCAGCTGTAATTTCAGTTCCATAAGGCTTTAATAAACTCGCCCATTGTTGGAATTTTTTAAACTGCTCAGGGCTTGTTGCACTGATACCAATTGCTCTTGGTGTAAATCCACCTGCGTCACTTTCTAAAGCAAAAATATGTTTTTCGTTATTTTGTTTTGCAAGCTCTGCATACTTAGCGCCACCTTTACCTCCATTCTCTTCGTTTGCGAATAATACAAAACGAATGGTTCTTTTAGGCTTGTAGTTCAATGCTTTCATCGTACGTAAAATTTCCATTGTCTGTACAATACCAGCACCATCATCATGTGCACCTTCGTTTACATCCCAGCTATCTAAGTGACCACCCACTGTGATAATTTCATTTGGGAACTCTGAGCCTTTAATTTCTGCCACCACATTGTTTTCATCTGCATCAGGTAAAAAGAAACCATAGGTTTGTATTTGCACACGCAATTGCTTATTTCTAGATTGATTCCAAACTTTTTTGGCATCATTTGGACCAAGTGCCACTGCAGGAATTTTTGGATACGCTTCGTCGTATACCATTGTGCCTGTATGAGGTGCGTTATCAGGTGCAGTACTTAAAGAATGAATCATCACACCAACTGCACCATATTTAGCAGCTCTACTAGCACCAGATCGGCGATACACACCTGATTCACTGTATGCTTTAAATGTTTGAATCGTCGTTGGATCAAATTGACTATGGTAGTAGACAATCTTACCTTTCACTTCGTCTTTTCTTTTTTCTAGTTCATCAAAATTAGCCACCGCCAATAATTCTGCTTCAACCAATCCATTACTTGACAAAGAATTGCCTAAAGCAAATACTTCTAATTTATCCATTAATGGTTTGCCATCGGCAGCAACCACTGCGCTAAAATCTTTACCCCCACGTTGCCAGTTTGGTGTTTTACATGCTTGCATATAAACTTGGTCAGGCTTATATGACTCCATATGACGCTTGCCCCAGATAGCGGCATTTTGTTGTTGAGGAGAACCCGCCAAGCGGCCACCAATTGACTTGGTTAACTCTCTTAATAAGTCATAGGCTTTACCATTTTTCATGATCTCGTCGGACATCATTTTAATGGTCGTACTGTCTGTCTTCGATTGCGCCTGTACCATTAAAGGAAGGGCAAAAAGAAATAGGAAAATTTTACGCATAATGATCTTGTTTTAACTTTCAAATAATTTATTAAATATAACTAAACTTTATCGATTTTTTAGTTGTTCTTTGTAGTCACAATAGCTCAAAATGAAGATTGGAATAGTTTGTTATCCTACATTTGGTGGAAGTGGTGTGTTAGCCACAGAACTTGGAAAAGCTTTAGCAGATAAAGGACATGAAATCCATTTTATTACCTACCAACAACCCGTTCGTTTAAATGGTTTTCACGAAAATATCTTTTACCACGAGGTAAGGGTTCCCA
>JBILAW010000038.1:0-14032 GCA_044354025.1 Sediminibacterium sp. | reverse complement strand
ACTACTTACGTTTGCTTTTCACCTCGTTTACGAATTCTTTTGCTGGTTTAAATGCAGGAATAAAATGTTCAGGAATTTCTACCGCAATATTCTTCTTGATATTTCTACCAATTTTTGCGGCTCTTTTCTTAGTAATAAAGCTGCCAAAGCCACGAATATAGATATTCTGGCCATTTGCCAAGTTTTCTTTTACTTCTTTGAACATGGTTTCTAAAGTGACTAAAACGTCAACTTTAGGGATTCCCGTTTTCTCAGAGATTTGATTGATGAGATCAGATTTTCTCATGGAGTTTGGTTTTGGGGTTTATTGTACTCTAAATATAAGAAATTTTAACTTTTCACAACGATATGTCTGTTTTTTTTATGCTTTTTATTGGCATATTTTTAAGCTCATATATATTATATAAAATAAGAATATGTATATTTTACCCCTACCTATTCGCTTATTTTCTGATTAAACAATGGGAGATCTGCCTATTTTTAGGCAATTTTACGTTGAATGTCTACCTATTTTACCCAACAACTCCTACTTTGGAACCAAACAGCCAACCATCGTGCAATGCCTTGGAAAGGGGAATCTGATCCCTATAAAATTTGGATGAGCGAGGTGATACTGCAACAAACAAGGGTGGATCAGGGCTGGGCCTACTATGAAAAGTTCATTCAAGCCTATCCAACCATCCAAGATCTTGCTAAGGCAAAGGACGAAAAAGTTTTTAAATTATGGGAAGGTTTGGGCTATTATAATAGGTGTAGAAACTTATTGCATACTGCAAGACAGGTCACCAATACTTCAAAAGGAATTTTTCCAAATACCTATGAAGGGTTGCTTGCATTAAAAGGAATTGGTCCTTATACCGCTGCAGCAATTGCATCATTTGCATTTAATTTACCTTATGCTGTGGTGGATGGAAATGTTTATAGAGTGCTTGCAAGATTTCTTGGAATCTCAACACCTACGGATACAAAAGAAGGCATTGCATTATTTAATGCACTTGCAAATCAACACCTTGCAAAAGATCAACCAGGCGTCTACAATCAAGCTATCATGGATTTTGGTGCGACGATGTGTACGCCAAGTAACCCAGACTGTGTTGCTTGTAATTTGTCATCAAAATGTGTAGCGTTTAATGTAAACAAAGTCAATCAATTACCAGTTAAGCTAAAACGCATCACAAAAAAGAAAAGACATTTTGATTTTTTCTGTTTCAATTTTAATGGAACTTGGATGTTGCAACAAAGAGGTGAAGGGGATGTGTGGAATGGCTTGTTTCAGTTTTATGTTTTAGAACAGGACCGTTTGCCTGTGTTTTCTGACAGCTATTTAGAGGTGGTTTTAAAAAATCAATTTGGGGTGCCTAAAAAACAATGGAACTATATTGGTGCAGGCAAGCAACCCAAACTGTTTAAGCAGGTTTTAACACATCAAACCATCGAAGCGCGTTTTATTTGCATCCAGTTGTCAAAAATGCCTAAAATGCTTCAAAATGCTTTGTGGGTAAAGCCTAAGCAGTTGTCAAAATATGCTTTTCCAAAAATCATTAATGATTTTTTAGTAACTTTCCACCATGGAAGCGCACTCGAGTAAGTTTATATTTTTAGCAGCCAGTTATTTTGATATTTCAAAAATGCAACAGGATGCTGGTTTGCTTTTACTTCTTTTTACCTTACTTTTTTTATCTTTTGCTATTGCAGGATCGGAAGTGGCATTTTTCTCTTTGTCGTACAAAGACATCCAAGTCTTAAAAACAAAAAATCATAAACCACTCAAAAGAATTGTGGATCTATTAGAGGATCCAAAAAAATTGTTGACCTCCATGTTGATTGCAAATAGCTTTATTAATATTTGTATCATCCTTGTTTCAAATATTCTGATTGACGATCTATTTCTATTTGACCAAATACCTGTTCCAGGAATCGAGTTTATCATAAAAGTTTTAGCAGTGACATTATTGCTTTTATTTTTTGGCGAAATCATGCCTAAAGTGATGGCGACTCAAAACAATATTCGATTTGCACAAGACTTTGGGGGCGTTATTCAAGTGGTGTATTTTATTTTTTCTAGAATGAGTGGTCAAATGGTGAAATACACCAATTTGATTGAAAAAAAATTAGCACAAAAAGACACAGGCAATACCTATAGTATGGAGGAATTGGATCAGGCCATTGAACTAACCACTTCGCCAAATCATTTAGACAGCGAAAAGAAAATATTAAAAGGGATTGTCAAATTTGGAAATATCACTGTTCGTCAAATCATGAAAACCAGGCTAGACGTATATGGTGTGGAAGACAATATTACCTATAATGAATTACTAGAAAGTGTAAAAGAGCATAATTATAGCCGATTCCCAGTGTATAAGGAAGACTTAGACACCATTGTTGGCATCATCCATACCAAGGATTTAATTCCGCATTTACAAGAAGAAGCGACCTATGAATGGCAAAAATTAATTCGTCCTGCTTTATTTGTACATGAACAAAAAATGATCGAAGATTTATTGAAAGAATTTCAATCTAAGCGTATTCACTTTGCAATTGTAGTAGATGAATTTGGAGGAACGAGTGGGATCATTACTTTAGAAGATATTTTAGAAGAAATTGTTGGGGATATTAAAGACGAGTTTGATGAAGAAGAATCGATGATCAAAAAAATTGATGATTTTCATTATATCATAGAAGGCAAGACAGCCATTATTGATTTCTGTAATTTTATTGATATTCCAACCAATTTCTTTGATGCTGTGAAGGGAGAGAGTGATACCGTGGCTGGATTGATATTAGAATTGGCTGGTGAATTTCCGACAGTACAACAAGTGGTGAAGTACAAGCAATTTAGTTTTACTGCTTTAGATATCCAGAAAAATCGAATTCATAAAGTTCAATCCATCATTACCCCCATCACTTCTATTAGCCAAGAAAATGTATAAATTCTTTTTCATTGTATCCATCATGGCTACAATTGGTTTTACTGCTTGTAATTCAAGATTTACGCCAAAACAGAATGGCTACCCTGCAATCACCCTTCCTAAAAAAGTTTACCTATCTAACGCAGTCAATGGACTACCGTATTCATTTGATATTCCTTCTTATGCAGTCGTCGATAAAAAGGTTTCCGCTAATGGTGTAGGTCAGCAAAACACAGGCTGGATGAACCTGCAATTTCCTACCCTGAATGCGACATTATACATTAGCTACAATGCCGTACAAAAAGACCAATTGGATGTATTGGTTCGCGATGCCTATCATTTTGCCAATAACCATTCCAATAAGGCTAGTTTCATTGAAGATTCTGCTTTTGAAAATCCAATAGGGCTTCAAGGTGTATTTTTTCATTTGGGCGGAGACGTAGCAAGTCCGTATCAATTCTTTATTACGGATTCTAGTCGTCATTTTTTTAGGGCTGCGCTTTATTTTGATACCACGCCCAATGCAGACTCACTCGCACCAGTGATTGATTTTTTACACCAGGATTTAAAACAACTTGTGCAGACCTTTCATTGGAAATCTTAATCATTTAGTAATACCTTTGTGCTAACCTTTTTTGTATGATTATAATTGACCAAGTTTTAGTGAGTGACCAAGTAATAGAAGAGCAATTTGTTTGTGATTTAACAAAGTGCAAAGGGGGCTGTTGCGAGGATGGGGATGCTGGTGCGCCATTAGACAATCAAGAAAAAGAATACGTGAAGCAGTTTTACGAAACGGTTAAACCCTATATGACCAAGCAGGGGATTAAAGAAGTGGAAACTGTGGGTCCATATTTATATGATAGAGAATTTGGTTGGGTGACCCCTACAATCAATGGGGGCATTTGTGCTTACGGATATAAAGATGAAAAGAATATCATTAAATGTGCTTTTGAACAAGCTTATAATGATGGTAAAATTTCTTGGAAAAAGCCAATCAGCTGTCATCTATTTCCCATTAAAATTCAACAAAGCAAGTCTGATCCATCGATCGAATACATGAACTATGAACCAAGAGAAGACTTGTGTAAATCGGGTTGTAATCTTGGGGTTAAATTAAAAGTGCCTGCTTATCTTTTTTTAAAAGAGTCCATCATTAGAAAGTATGGTGATGAATTTTACGAGGCATTAGAAGCATCAGCAAAACATTTAGCGAAAAAATAAGTCTGTATGGAAAGTATTTACTCAGAATCTTTTGATCAAAAAAGTAGCGAGAAGGCTCTCGATACGGAACACAGAAAAAAAATCAATTTCAATATTGGTAAATACAATGCTGTGGTACCAAAGGGTAAAATGCAATTCGTTGATTTAGAAAAGGTAAGGTCTCAGGCAAAAAATATTAAATGGGAGGCTATTGAGCACCTGGATTTATATTTAACCCAATTTGAGGAACAGATTACCAAGCGTGGCGCAAAAGTTTTTTGGGCAGAAGATAGCGAGCAAGCACTTGATTTTATTGGGTCTATCTGTAAGAAAAAAGAATGTAAAACTTTGGTGAAAAGCAAGAGTATGGTGACAGAGGAGCTCCACTTGAATGCTTATTTGGAATCCATCGGCGTTGAATCTGTCGAAACAGATTTAGGAGAATATATCCAGCAACTCGATGGCGAAGCCCCTTATCATATTGTGACGCCTGCAATGCATAAAAGTAAAGAGGATGTGGCCAAATTATTTGCTGAAAAATTAGGCACCGATATCAATATGACGCCAGAAGAAATGACGCTGGTAGCAAGAAGAAATTTGAGAGAGAAATATGTACAAGCAGAAATCGGTGTGACCGGAGCTAATTTTATTTTGCCAGATATTGGCGGCATTGCATTAACAGAAAACGAAGGAAATGCCAGACTTTCTGCTGCTTTTCCAAAAACACATATTGTGATTGTAGGTATTGAAAAAGTACTTCCATCTGTCACTGATTTAGGATTGCTTTGGCCCTTGTTATCGACTTATGGAACTGGTCAGCAAGTCACCGTGTACAATAGTATTATCAGTGGACCTAAGCAAGCAGATGAAGCGGATGGTCCTGAGGAGATGTATGTGATTTTATTAGACAATGGCAGGACTAATTTATTAGCGAATGCAAAAAGTAGGGAAGCACTTTATTGTATTCGTTGTGGTGCTTGCTTAAATGCATGCCCTATCTACAAAAATATTGGAGGGCACGCTTATGAAACTACTTATAGCGGTCCAATTGGAAGCGTGATCACGCCTCATTTAAGAGGTATGCACGATTATAAACATTTAAGTTTTGCATCGAGCTTATGTGGCAACTGTACTGCAGTATGTCCTGTTAAAATTAATTTACATGAACTTTTACTAGAAAATAGAAGGGAGTCGGTTGTGGCTGGTGAAAGTAATTTCTCTGAAGAATTTGCATGGAAGATTTGGAAACAAGCATCTATGAATCGATTGTTAATGAACCAAGGCAATGCCACCATTAAAAATTGGGTAGTCAATAAAATATTTAAAGGTTGGGCGAAGCAAAGATCCCCTTTACAATTTCCTACTAAGACATTCAATCAACTTTGGAAAGAGAAGAATAAAAAGTAAACCTTCCAAATTACCTTCATTACATTTTACTTACATACCATCTGCATCTGAGATTGCATGGACTGGATCTTTTTGATCCTTCAAGCTTTTATTGACTAAGTATACACCAATTAAAGTGCAGATGGTGCCTACAATATTATTCCAGGTCATTTGCTCATTTAATAAAAGAGAACCTACCCATATGGCCACGATTGGATTGATATAAGCGTATAGTGATGCAATAGAAGATTTTAAATGCTTCATGCTATAGATGAAAGAGATAAATGCAAATACAGATCCTCCAATCACCATATATACAATGACGCCCCAAGAGATAGCAGGTATCTGATGCAGTGGCACATAGTCTCCACTAATGATGGTGATCGTGCCCATAATGAATGCGCTAATCAACATCTGCCATCCAATTGAATTGTATGCGTTGATCTTGATTTTAGTTCTTGAAATAATGATTGATCCAATACTCCATGTAATCATCGCTAAAAATGACAATCCAACGCCTACAATATATTGACTCCCATGAAAGCTTAAACTGTCTTTATAAAAAATAAATCCAATGCCTAATAATCCAAGACATAAACCTATCAAGGTTTTGGGCTTAATCTCAATTGCTTTGTAATAATACCTTTCAATCAACACAACTGATAAAGGATACAAAGCTGCAATTAAAGCAGCTAATCCACTTGTGATAAATTGCAATCCATAAGTAGCAATCCCATTGGAGGAGACAAACATTAAAAGCGACATCCCCAATAACCAAAGAAATTGTTGCTTGGTTGGTATTTTTTCACCTTTGATTAAAAAAAATCCAACATACAAAGAACCACCTAAAAATTGTCTGATGCTTGCCAATTCAAATGCGGGCATATGATTAATGCCCATCTTACTTGCAACCCAAGTGGTACCCCATACAATACTTGTAACGGCTAATGCAAAGTAGGCTTTATTTTGATTGGCCATTTTGAAGCTTAGTGTTTGAAATGTCTAAGCCCTGTCATCACCATGGCTAAACCATTGGCTTGGCAATACGCCACACTATCTTTATCTCTTACAGAACCTCCTGGTTGAATGAATGCTTCGATGCCCGCTTCTTGTGCAATTTTTACACAATCATCAAAAGGGAAAAAAGCATCAGATGCAAGGCTTGCTCCTTTCAATTCGAAATTAAAATGCTTTGCTTTTTCAATGGCTTGTCTTAATGCATCGATTCTTGATGTTTGCCCACAGCCTTTTCCAACCAGCTGCTTATTTTTAATTAAAGCAATCGCATTGCTCTTTAAATGTTTGCAAATGATATTGCCAAAAAGTAAATCTGCTTTTTCGGTTTCGTTACAAGGTCTTGCACCTACTTCCTCCCAACTGGTATAATTGCCAGTATCTAAGCCTTGTTCAAGACTTCCGTTTAGGATTGATTTTTTTTGTGTCGGATGAAAATGAATACCTGGCTTTGTTTCAAGTAAGATTCTATTTTTCTTAGTCGTTAAAATGGCTAATGCTTCTGCTTCGTAAGCAGGGGCAATCAAGACTTCAAAAAATAATTCTTGAATGGCTTCTGCAGTGGCTTTATCGATGGTACCATTGGTAACCAATACGCCACCAAATGCACTCTCCGGGTCTCCAGCCAGTGCAGCTTCCCAACTTGCAAATACAGTCGCTCTTTGCGCCACACCACATACATTGGTGTGCTTGATAATTGCAAAGCTTGTTGCAGGTAAGTCTTGGATGAGTGCAATGGCTGCATCTACATCCACTAAATTATTATAGGATAATTCTTTTCCATTTAATTGGGTAAACCAAGTATCTAAATCACCATAGAACGTAGCTACCTGATGTGGATTTTCTCCATAACGCAATGTCTTGCCAGTGGCTGGATTAAAATAATTGCTAATCGCAATATCATAATGCATCACCACTTCAAAAGCCTTTGCAGCAAAAGCTTTTCTTTGATCTAAACTAGTACTACCTGCTTGATCAATCAATATTTTATTCAATACTGCATAATCATCTTTTGCAGCAAGTACAGTCAAGTCTCTAAAGTTTTTTGCGGCAGCTCTAATCATAGATGGTCCTCCAATATCAATTTTTTCGATGATTGCTTTTTCCTCGGTCGTGGTCCTTAATGTTTCTTCAAATGGATACAAATCAACAATGACAAGATCAATGGCGGGAATCTTAAACTCTTCCATTTCCTTTAAATCCTGTGCCTCATACCTTCTTCCTAAAATACCCCCAAAAACAGAAGGGTGCAAGGTTTTTACACGCCCACCTAAAATAGAAGGGTATCCAGTCACAGACTCTACAGCCACACATGGGATGCCTAAATCTTCTAAAAATTTTTGTGTTCCTCCAGTAGAGTAGATCGTGATATTTTGTTGGTGTAGTGTTCTAGCCAAAGGCTCTAAACCATCTTTGTAAAAAACAGAGATTAATGCTGATTGTATTTTCTTTTCCATATGTAAAGGTACGAGCTTCTGGATTTTTGTCTTGCTCGGATTTTCCACAAAATGGGTTAAAGACTGAATAACTTTATGCTACTATATAGACAAGTCCCAAAAAGTAGCAGCAATATACTTTTGGGGGACTTATTTAAAAGCCAATATAGACCCACAAAGAGGCAAAAATAATAATACAGTAGTCCTGCTATGCCTAGGTCATAATGACGATCCTCTATTTGCAAGTACTGAAAAAGTAGGCGGATGCTTTCATTCATCGTTTTGATATACCAATCAATTCCTTTTGTAATAAGGGTTTGAAACAGTTGGATATTTGGCAAAACCATCCATATCAATAAAGCGTATAATAAGAGACTACTTAATGGCACAAATAGGAAATTGCCAATAATAGATAAACTAGAACTTGAGTGAAAATAATACAATACAATGGGCAATGTAGTTAACTGCGCTGCGATAGAGATGGCCAGATTACTCCATGCAATTTGCAGCAATCGGTTGTCCATCGTTAGTAATTGCAAGAGCGGCTTATAAAAAAAATGGATCCCCACCACTGCTGCATAGGAAAGTTGCAGGCCAATACCAGTCATTATTTGACTATTGTATAGCAATACTAGGAGGATGCCAATACTAATGGTGTTGAGTGAAAAAATATTAAGGTAAAAAAATCGACCAATCAATAGGGTGCTAAAAAATAAACTCGCTCTAACCACCGATGGTCCAGCATGCGCTATAAGTGTATAGGACCATACAATTAAAAGTAGGCTGATCAGTTTTGTCCATCTTGCCCAATTTTTATTGGGCAACCAAAGGGTGCCTTTTTCTAATAGTTTAAATAAAATATCTAGGTGCATGCCACTGATGGCGATGATATGCAATATGCCAAGTTGTTGGTATGCTGATTTAAGGGTTGGGGACATGTCCGATTTGGTACCAAACAATAAGCTCTTGGCAAAAGCATTGGATTCGGGGTCTGCAAATGAATGATCAATTTTTGATATAAAGTATTGTCTGACTTCAATGACCCATTGCGCCGATACCATTTCACTTAAAAATGAACTACTCGCATGATACTGAGCCACTAGGACACCCCAAAATAGCAAGATGATGGTTGGCACTAATTTTAGAACATTCGCTTTATGCTGAAATACATAAGCAATACACAAACCAATACATGAAATACATACCAGAAGCAGTAATGTCGTTTGTGCTAGTAGGGGCCAATATGGTTTGGAAGATTTAAAGGCTAAAAAGCCAATCAAAAAATAACAGCAAATAAAAAAAATAGGATTCGATGCCCTCCATAATATTAATTTCTGTTGCATCTGCAATCATAGTGCAAAAACAAACTCCTAATATTTCGGTAAATACTTATTTTCCTAAAATAAAAATAGCAAGTCGCTTGTGTAATTCGGGCTTGTTATTTTTCCAATACTGTAGGGTAGCTGTTTTGATGGATTCAGTAGGACCAGTGATGTCCAAACCAATACAGAGTTGCGTGTTAGGATGACAGGTTTGAAGGATGGCTTCTAATAACTGATTGTTTCTATAGGGTGTTTCAATAAATAATTGTGCAACACCATTACTATGCATGATTTGCTCTAATTGTAAAATTTTCTTTTTTCTTTCGGCCGCATCAATTGGAAGGTATCCATTGAATGTAAAACCTTGTCCATTAAAACCGCTGGCCATTAAGGATAGTAGGATGGAAGAGGGGCCCGTATAGGGTTTCACTATCGCGCCTAATTTTTGTGCAGCTCCAACTAAGATTTGTCCTGGGTCTGCAATCCCTGCACAACCTGCTTCTGAAACAATACCAATTGTTTTACCTGATTTTAAAAGTTGAACAAATGCGTCTACTTGTGCTGCTTCAACTTGGTGAATTGGAAACCACTGATAGTTGTCAATCACCATTTCTTTCCAAATTTTTTTAAAATACCTTCTGGTTGTTTTTTCATTTTCCACAAAAAATGCATCACAGGATTGAATCCACACCGCCACATCTTTTGGAAGTGCTTCCCAGCCTTCTTCATGCAATAACATAGGCAATAACAATACTTTTCCTAATGCGTCCTTCATGATTCAGTGTCTTTAATTTCTTGTGTATTCAAATGTGCAGCAACTAGTGCATAAAACGGAGCTGTGATCCATCCAATGATTGGCAGTAAATGTAACAGATAAAAAACAATACCATTTCCTACCGGAAGTCCTTTATGACTGCTCACATAAGTTGCGGTAAAATTTCTGTTATGCTTTTCTGTAGCCAATCCAAAATCCATCATCGCAAATCCAAGAAAATAGCTTTCCATTAAAATGCTAAATAATGGCGTAAACCAACCTACTACAGGCAATGTACATACTAAAACAATGGGAATAAGATATACTGTCTGCCAAAGCATATTGTTCAAATTGACTACAATAGACCTCATGACTAATTTAATATAGTCCTCCTTATTCCATATAAAAGGGATTGATTGTTGAATCGCAACAATACGTAAATGTAAATAAGTAAATAGCGGTGCAAAGAAAATTAAAAAAAGATACTTGAATAAGGCAAAGTAAAAAAGAAGCAATGTAAACCAGAGCCAGAAACTACCCATGGTAATAAAAAAACCAAGCCAATTGCTATTTAGGCTGTCTATGAATGCTTTTAGGCCAGTTTTTAAGATGATTGATTCAATGAAAAAACTTGAAGTTTGTCCAAAATAATTCATGCCTATGATTAACAAAGTCGTGTAGATGATTCCAGGCAAAACCATCCATTTCCATAATTTATGTTCTATAATAAATTGGTGGGCTAAAAAGTAAGCGCGTATGGATAAAATCAGTTCTTTTAGCAATGCTTCGTATTTAGGATAAAGATACGAATGAACCGGGACCTATGATTGCATTTTACTGCCAAAGGCAAGATCACCAGCATCTCCTAAGCCTGGAACAATATAACTTTTGTCATTTAAAATAGGATCGATAGCAGCACACCAAATTGGAATATCGGCGCCTAACTCTTTTTCTACGTGCTCAATGCCCTTTTGACTAGCAATGGTGACAACAATATGAATTTGTGCAGGGGTATAAGTTTTTTGTATCGCTTGAATGGTTTCTACGATGGATGCACCTGTAGCCAACATGGGATCACATAAAATTAAAATGCGATTATTTAAATCAGGGCAGCTTAAGTATTCAAGACTGATTTCAAAACTACCATCTGGATGATGTTTTCTGTAAGCCGAAATGAATGCATTATCTGCTTTATCAAAATAGTTCAACATGCCTTGGTGTAGTGGCAGACCAGCTCTTAGGATAGTGCCCAATACTGGTTGTTCTTCGAGCAAAGAAGTTGAGGCGATACCTAATGGAGTTGTGACATCAACGGATTTAAAACGCAAGGTCTTGCTTAATTCATAGGCAGCCACTTCTCCAATACGTTCTATATTTCTTCTAAAACGCATTCTATCATTTTGCACATGCACGTCTCTCAATTCTGCTACCCAATGATTTAGTAAACTATGATGCTTGCTTAAGTCAATGACCATATAAATGTTTTAATTGTTTTATTTTGACAACCCCAATGCTATAAAATTAATATAATTTAAACTGGTCTCCATCAAAAAGCCCAAGATCACTCATTTTAATATGCGGAATGACTAGTAAAGCCATAAAACTAAGGGTCATAAAGGGCGATCCAAGTTGCGTCCCCAATGATTTGGCCATTTTATCTATTTCTATGTACTCATTGGCAACTTGATAAGGATCAGATGTACTCATTAATCCGGCAACTGGCAAACCAATCACTTTAGAGGATTCCCCTTGCACACAACTGATGCCTCCTTTTTCTTGCACCACTAAGTTGATGGCTTTTAAAATACTTTCGTCGTCTACACCAACTGCAATAATATTGTGACTATCATGCGCCACGGTAGAGGCAATAGCGCCCGATTTAAATCCAAAGGACTGTATGAGTCCTATTTTTGGTTTAGCTGCATGATAACGATTGTATACCACCACTTTTAATACATCTTTTTCTATATCTGCAACAATTGCATTGTCTTTGATACTAGGTTGAGTCCAAACCAAATTTGTAATCAATTGTCCATCTATCGCATGTATCACCGGAACCATGCCGTCTTTGCTTGGATAAGTTGCAACAGGTAATTGAAGATCAGACAATACAATTGGATGCGCGTTGAATTGATTGATGCTTGTTGCTTGAACAGGCTCGATCAAGGAGTGTCCATCCTTTGCAACCAATTGTCCATTGATATAGGTTTCAATGACTTTAAAATCTTGCAGGTCTTTGACCAAAATGCAATTTGCAGGATCATTGACCCTTGCATATCCAGTTGGTAATTGATAATGGATGACTGGATTAATACATGCAGCTCTTAACACATTGAATACATTGATTCCTTTGGCCACTGCTCTAGTACATAATTGATTGATATGACCTTCCAATAAACTATCAGGATGTTTATCATCGCTACATAACATGACTTTTTTAGGATGATCATCTATCAACTCATACAATGCTTCAAAATTTTTGGCTGCACTTCCTTCACGAATTAAAATATGCATTCCAAAACTTAATTTATCTACCGCTTCCTCGATGGTGAAACATTCGTGGTCGGTGCTAATACCCGCTGCTATATATTGTTTTGCTAAATCACCCATTAGCCCGGGCGCATGGCCGTCAACGGGCTTGCCAATTGCATGAGCAGCTTTTATTTTTTGCATGACTTCTGTATCCTGATGCAATACACCAGGAAAGTTCATCATCTCACTTAAAAAATAAATATCTGGAGAAGCTAAGAGCTTTGCTATATCGGCACTATCAATTACCGCACCGGCTGTTTCAAATGCTGTTGCAGGTACGCAGCTTGGTGCACCAAAGAAAAAATGAAAGGGCACTTTTTTCCCATTGTCAATCATGTATTGCACGCCCTCTAAGCCGCATACATTCGCAATCTCATGCGGATCACTAATCGTGCCAATTGTGCCATGCACCACGGCTAGTCTAGCAAAGGAACTTGGCACAAGCATGCTACTTTCAATATGTACATGACTGTCTATAAAACCTGGTAAAATAAATTGATTCGGCGCTGTATCGCATTCGGTGATGGATACAATCCTACCATCTTCAATACTTAGTATTGCTGGATAAATACGTTTATTTAGAATATCAACGTATTGACCTTGAATGGTAGTTGTCTGCATTGTGTTGCTTAGTGTTGTGAATTAAAACCAATAACTCAACTTAAAGATAAGCGCTCTATTCTTACTTTTAAATAAAGGATCTGTATAATAATTATCTGTATACACTAAAAAGAAGTCACTCATTGGTTTATAGCGGTATTGTAACCTACTATTGATATTGAAATTATTGCTCTGTGTATTGTATTGAATAAAAGTGGTCCAGAATAATTTGGTATTAAAATTATATTCTATCCTAGGTGCTATAAGCAATAATTTAGTACTTCCATATATGCCAGGAAGCTGGATATTATTAAATTGCGCATTTAATCGTAAACTCAAATGTGGCTGATTTCTCCAATTGACACCAACTCTAAAACTTTGAACTGTCCCATTATAAAATTGGCCAAAATTAAGGTCTGTACTCCATCCAAAAAGTTTTCTAGTATCTGAATCATAGCCCATTCCAAATTGTGCATATTGATATTGAGCAGCTGGCAGCGGATCGCCATCTGTAAAGCTTGTTGGGAAAAGCAGGTTGGTAATATTATTACTTAAGCCTAAATTAAAACTAGATGCGTTTTTAAAATCGGTCTTTACTTGCAAAGTACTTTCCCATTCGTTAAGACTATTGTCTGGATTGAATACTGCAGAATTTTGTGTTGTAAGTTCCATCTTCCCAACCTTTCCTTTCGCTGGCATTAATGTATAACTGATTTCAGAATAAATATGCTTAAATCCAATTCGAATAATCGTATCTCTTTCTGCATCGTAATTGCTTATCCTTTGCACGAATCCCATATCAGTGTAGTAATTCTTCCCCACATTGGCTATGTCTAACACAAAACCAAAATTTCGTCCATTATAACTTAATCCAGC
>JBILAW010000040.1:0-13591 GCA_044354025.1 Sediminibacterium sp. | reverse complement strand
CAATAAGGCTTTTCTTAAACCTACAGGAACTTTAAAGAACTTCTTATCTGCTAAAAACAAAAAGTAGTGTACTTCTACCAAAACGCGGTACCTGATAAGGGCATATTCAGAAAAATAAGCACCTAGTGCTGCAGTTTGTTTGTGGTAACGACCATCGATGGGTGAAATAGCTGTAAGGTTCGACATTGGCTGATAATTTAAAGAAGTAGTAAGTTTCTTAGAAAAAAGGTTTTTCTTTGCACAAAGTTACTTCAATTGAACAAAAAATGGCGCATAGGTGCGGTAAGTTATTTAAATACCCGCCCATTATTACTTGGAATGGAGCAAGGTCCTTTTAAAGAAAGGATTGATTTAATGAAGGCTTACCCTGCTCAAATTGCCCAGGCTTTATTGGATGATACCATTGATATTGGACTTGTCCCTGTAGCTATTATGCCCTTTTTAGCCAATCCTCAGATTGTTTCAAAATTTGTAATTGGGACAGAGGGTGAAGTGGGTTCTGTGGCTTTATTTAGCAAAGTGCCAATGGATCAAATTGAAAAAGTTTATTTAGACTATCAAAGCCGAACCTCAGTTCAATTGGTAAAGGTTTTACTTAGTCAGTATTGGAAAAAAGAGGTGGCGTTTTTAACCGCTACTGAAGGCTACATGGATAAAATTTCAGGCACTACCGCTGGGGTGATTATAGGAGATAGGGCTTTAGCAAGCCTAAATCTATTTGAGCATATTTATGACTTAGGGTCTGCTTGGAAACAATATTCAGGACTCCCATTTGTTTTTGCGGCTTGGATTTCGAATAAGCCGGTACCTCTAGAATTTATAGAGGCCTTTGATGCCGCCAATGCATATGGGTTATCGCATCTGAAAGAGGTAATTGCTTTAATACCTCCTAATGAGCAAGTCTATGATTTACATAAATATTATACCCAAAATATTAGCTACGAGTATACGGAAGATAAAAAGAAAGGATTAGATAGATTTTTAAATTTAATTGAACCTTAATTGATTTTGAGTATGACTTTATTTGAAAAAATAATCACGACTATTTCTTATTTAAAGCAACCTGCTAAAAGAAGAATGATTCAAATTGCTTCTGCATTTGATGGACAAACTGGTATTGAGGTAGGTGGGCCAAGCGCTTTTTTTAGTTTTAAGAACGCGTTCCCTGTTTATTTATATGCAAAGAAGATTGATGGAGTAAATTTTTCCAATAATACGCTTTGGGAAGGAAAAATTGAAGAGGGGAATTTGTACACTTATTATAAAAATAAAAAAGGGTTTCAATTTATCGGAGAGGCTGCCCATTTAAAAGAAGTGCCAGACGATTCTTATGAATTTGTACTTTCTTGCCATTCCTTAGAGCATGTTGCAAATCCAATTAAGGCTTTAAAGGACTGGTCTAGAGTAATGAAAAGCAAAGGTCGATTAGTTTTAGTGCTGCCAGATAAGGAGTTTACATTTGATAATAAAAGGCCTATCACTAAATTATCACATCTTATTGAAGATTTTACGAATAATATAACAGAAGAAGACAGCACGCATTTTGATGAAGTAATAACATTACATGATTTCAAGCAGGATGCTTTTGTGCAGTCGAAAGAAGACTTAATTAAAAGAACTAATTTGAATATAGAAAACAGAGCGGTACATCATCATGTTTTCGATTTAGAATTGGTAAAAGAACTTCTAATATATTGTGGTTTTGAAATGATCCATCAACAAACCTATCCACCCTTTCATTTAGTATCGGTGGCGCAAAAGAAATAAGCTATTTTTTCTTTTTAAAGAAACCAGGCAATTTTACTTTGACAAAATCATGCGCTATATTCAGTATTTCTGGAGCAGGGTTTAACCAATTAACTATTAGATAGAAGCCAACTCCAAAAGCGAATGACTGTACTAAAATATTAGCAAGTATATTATTCATACTAGGAATTAAATGAACAAGTAACATTAAGCTAATGCTTGATAATAAAAACAAGCCGTGTTTGATGGTATAGGGCTGTAAGTTGAACTTTTTATAAATAAATACAAACCTTACAGTATTATATAAGGTAAGGGCAATTAAATTAGAATAAGCAAGTCCTTCTAAGTCGTAGTTTTTTATCAAATAAATATTTAGTGGAATAGATACAATGATGTAAAATAAATTAGTATAAAAGTCAAATTTCCAATAATTAGAAGTGCCAATAATTTGACTATTCACTCCTGTAGCCAAATCAATTAATTTAGCAATACCTAAAATGAATATCAATTTACTAATAGCATCATATCCACCTGCTTCTTTATTGCTAATCCAATTTAAGAAGTTAATTAGATTATCTGTGTTTAACCATATTAAGCCAAATAATAATAAACCTATGGCTAGTAAATTGGAGACACTTTTGTGGTAAATATTTTTAATATTAGCAAAGTCTTTATTCTTCCAAGATGAAGCAAGAATTGGAATGCTAATAGAGTTTAAACTTCTTTGTGGTATTTCTAAAATGGCAGATACATAGGTTGCTATAGCAAATATGCCAGCATCACTTAAGCCTCTTAATCCCACAATAAAAAAAGTATCGCTGGTACGTGCCAATAAATTGAAAAATTGTCCTGCAAAAACAAATAAGGCAAAGCTAATCATCTTGCCTTTTAGCCTTCTGGTTACATTGCTAATCTTAAAGCTTTGAAATGAAAAATCACTTGATCCTAATAAATTAATTAATAATAGTATAGCAGGAACTGCGTATAATAAACTGAATAAGGTTAAGAAAGTGATTAGATGTATAAATTTAAAACCAAAGGCTAAAATTAAAATAGTAGTTAAAACCCGAATTAAAGTTTCCCTTAAAAAATTAGAGTACACACCCTTTCTTAACCCCCAGGCAAATGCTTCTAGCCAATAAAACAATAATAAGAAAAAGGAGTAGGGGTATAAGTAGCTAAAATAATGTGCAAGGCTAGGTGATTTTCCTAGTTTTCGAATAATAAAATCTTTTTGTTGCCATCCAATAAATAAAAGTAAGCCAAAGCCAATTAAATTAATTACGAGCGTAATGAATGGTAGTTCAGACTTTTTAGGTCCTAAGTAATGATTGTAAAAGGGGAAAAATTTATAGATCACTGGCAAAGTACCAAGTGTACAAAACATTGAAAAAGTAGCGCCAATATCAATCATGGCTCTAACGAGTCCTTGATCATTTTTAGAGAAGAACATAGGGAACAATACAAGCAAATTCACAGCACCTATCACAAACCCAATCATGATAAATATAGACGACTTGACACCTTGTTTTTGGATGATCCCCATGCTGCAAATATATTGTAAATGTGGTAAAAGTAAATATGTAATGAAATGGGCTTATTTTTACAATATGGAGCATTTATCGGTCATTACAATATGTTTTAACAATTTAAGGGATTTACAACGAACCTGTATTTCTGTGGACGCTCAGTCGGTCAAGCCACATGAACATTATATTATAGATGGGTCAACTAATAATGAGATAGCTGATTGGTTAAAATACACTCCACAACCTTCTTATCGAAAATGGCTTTGTGAAAGGGATAAGGGTATTTCAGATGCATTTAATAAAGGGCTGGCCCTATGCTCTGGCAGCCTTATTCATATTTTAAATTCAGCCGATATTTATTATTCTAATTCCGTTATTGAAAATGTCTTGAACTTTTTTGAAATCAATCCCTCTATTCAATGGTCAAGTGGCAATATATTCATGAAGAGAGGAGGTATTTGGGTTAATATTGGTGTACCCTTTGATGCAGGTCAATTGTATAAAGGCATGAGGGCCGTGTCACATCCAACTTGGTTTCTAAAAAAAGAACTATACCAGAAAGTAGGCAATTTTTCACTTGACTTTAAAATTGCAATGGATTATGATTTAATGTGTAGACTTAAAAATGAACCCTATGGTTATATGAATCAAACCATCGTTCATTTTGATGATGGCGGGGTAAGTACCAATCAATATCTAAAATCACTGAAAGAGAATGTGAAAGTCTATGAATCTTATTTTGGATTTTCAATTGCTGCTCGTATTTGGCAGTTTCGATTAAGCCTTTTATTTTATTTACTACAATCTAAGTTTGGAAAGTTTTTATTCGCCATCAAGGCAAGAAATTTAAAATAGTAATTTTTTTTTTTAGCGCTAAATTTTAGTTATCATTTAGAGCACTGGTTTTTTGTATATTTTCTTCAATAGTAGAAATAAACTATTGAGTATAGGGTAGGATTCAATTGAGCGGGCTAGTCGAATCATATTTATTTTTAATGGCTCGTAAGAGATTTTCAATAAAATACATTTAGCTGCAATTTTTTCAATCATTTGGTCAATGGACAAGCCATTTCTAAATTCCTTCTGGGTCCTTAATAGTCTATGTGCAATAGACTTGGTTGTGCTTTCACAGAATTTTTGTGCATTTGCTTGAATGATATGTCCCATTGCAGGCGATGCTTTTTTTAGATCAATTAAGTAGTCTAAAAAAAGGATAAATGCATCCAATAAAATCTTATCCTTAGAAGTTTTAGTGGTTGACGCGTGTATTCTAAACGAAAATTGTATACTAGGGTCTACCGCGAGGTAAGATTTTTTAGTAAGGTCAAGCCATAATTGCAAATCGGCATAAATCAAGTTTGGATAATGGGTAGGGACACCTCCTAATGCATCATAATCACTCGATTTAAAAACATAGCCAGTAGCCATAATGTCAATCTTTTCATTGAGTGCGTATTCAAGGTACTCGCTTGCATCTAAATGATTAGGCAGAGGTTGACAGGTTTTAATATACGCACTCTTACTATTGATGTAATTAAAATGAGTATGGTATAAACTTGCTTCTGGTTGTTGATTAATTAAATCATTAATAGTGGATAGAAAGGTTTTTTCTAAAACATCGTCATAACCAAGGATGGTCATGTATTCGTTTTTAGCCAAGTCCTTTATTCGGCCCCAGTTTTCAAGGATGTTTATATTTTGATCAGATGCTTGAATGCTAATTTTATTATTTTGAATTGCATTGACTGCGTCTATAGAATCATCAATATTGCTTGTATTGTCAGCTAAAATAATAACATTAAAATGAGGGTAATCTTGACCTAAAACCGAATGCAAGCAATCTAAAAGATATTTCTTGCCCGATTTAAAAGGAATTATTATCGAAAAAATATTTGTTTTTCCACTCATAACCAGAACAAGATAAATATTTATGCTTAAAATCTAGGCATATTCAATATTTACAGATCAAAAGAAGGTGGTTTTATCTTAATGGCTTAAATTTGAATCTACTAAATAATTCATAGGATGAACATTGCCGGGGTAGTCATATTATATCATCCTGATATTCAGCAATTGTCGGAAAACATACAAACCTATTTGAAAGGTTTAAAGCAATTGTATGTTTATGATAACAGTGAAACCAAGACTCCAGGCATAGAGGAGGCCCTTTTTAAACTAGATCCTTCTATTCAATACCATTATTTTAGTGCGAACGAAGGCATAGCTAAGAGATTAAATCAGGCAATAGAGCAAGCTACATTGAATCAGTATGATTTTTTATTGACCATGGATCAGGATTCTTCTTTTAAAGACGGAGATTTCGATCAGTATACATCATCCATTCAGTCATCTACCTATAGCAATGTGGCACAATTTGGAGTGAATTGCCAACCCGATTTTACTATACCTAAAGACCAGCCAGAAGAAGCACTTACTTTAATCACTTCCGGTTCTATATTAAATTTATCCCTCACAAAAAATATAGGATCATTTAAGGAAGATTTTTTTATAGATTTCGTGGATGCTGAATTTTCTTATAGGGTCATACAAAATGGTTATATTAATTTAATGTTTTCGAATATTGTTTTAAATCATGCCCTTGGAAAATTAGTAGAAGGAAGAGGGGTAGTTAATTTCAAAAAAACATTACGTATTACACATACACCCGTTCGAGTGTATTATATTATTCGTAATGGCTTGTATCTTTTATTTAGGGCAAAAGGATTGACATCCCCGATGAAAAAAGATGTATTAAGGTGTATTAAAATTATAAAAAACGATTTAATCTATAATCCTGAATTGTTGCCAGTGTATAAAAATCTATTTTCGGGCATATACGCATTTCTTATAAATAGAATGGGTAAAAAATAAAGTAAAATGAACTTAACTAGAATCCTACATAAATTAATTTCGTTTTGTTTTTTCTTTTTTAAGTTAAAACATTTAAAACTTGCTTATTTATTTGCATTTTATAAGTTATCAAAAACTTGGGTGTCTAATTTGCAAGTTAGTAATGGTAATTTATTATTTGCTAATACAGGCAATAGTATCCGGATAGCTCAATTAGATCAGTTTGGTTTTAGTATGCATTTTTTAATTGAAATTTTATCTAACCCCATATTCAAGGTAAAGGAAACGACCAATGCTTATTTCATAGTAGAAGTAGAGGGACTTGTATTTAAAGTTGCGTCCCTTTCTAATATGGCTGTTTTATATGAAATTTTTATTGAGAAAATTTATGCGATTGAAACCCTTCATAAAGATTTAGTAGTGATTGATATTGGAATGAATGTGGGAGTTGCTTCTTTATATTTTGCTACTCAACCTTATGTGGGAAAGGTATACGGTTATGAGCCTTTCCCAGAAACTTTTGCAGAAGCCGAATTGAATGTATTATCAAATTTAAAAATGGCTAGTAAATTAAAGTTAATCAATAAAGGGGTGAGTAATGTTAATGAAACAAGAGCTATTCCTTTGTTTGAAAGTGGTTTATTATCAGCCTCTACCATTGAACAGATAAATGATTATGGAAAAAAAATAGGTCAGGAAATTAATGTACAATTAGTTTCTATCAAGGAGGTATTTGATACAGTACTAGCTGAAAATCCGAATGCTAAGATGTTACTTAAACTAGATTGCGAAGGGGAAGAGTATGCCATTTTTGATATGCTAAAAGATTCTACTTATTTAAATCATGTAGCAATAGCTATTATCGAGTGGCATGAAAAAGGGTCGACAGATATCGAAAAAGTTTTGATAAATAATCAATTCAAGCTAAGACATACAGATCATGTATCTGAGAATAGCGGGATGATTTATGCATTTAAAAATTAACCTAGTAATCCCTTCAAAGCATCAATCCTAAATTGTATAACAGGCCATGCTTTAGCAGGTGTTAATTGTAATGTATATTTTATAGCTAATAAGATAGAAGCTCCAAGTTTAAATAGGTATTCCACGATCTTTTGTATATAAGCCCCTTTGGAAATTGCTTTTGTTCTGGCTTGCTCTCCTCTGCCAATCCCACTTGCTACACGGTACATATATTCCGATGTTAACTTCTTAACTTCTACCACATGGTGCACGCAAATTGCAGGGTCGTAATAGATAGTATGTCCAAGGGCTAAAATCTTATAGAACAATTCTTTTCCTTCTCCACCAATTCTTAAAGTGCCTACCACGCCAGGGATTTGTGTGTTAAACCCTCCAATGGCATCATAGATATTCTTTTTAACAATCATATTGGATTCAATTGGATACTTCCCATTTTCAAAAGCACAAGCGGTAGGTGCGTAATCAAAATTTCCAACCAAAGAGGAAACATAATAGCTCATCCATTTAGGTTCAGATGGAATATATTTTGGGATGATGCGGCCACCAAAACCAATGGCCTCTGGTTTGGCATCTATATGTTGAATGATGTTTTCGATATAAGAGGGTGTAGCCACTGCATCATCATCCATAAAACAAAGCCATTGACCTTTTGCTAATTGCGCGCCGGTATTCCTTGCGAAGGAAGCCCCTTGATTGGTCTCTGTTGAATAATGAAAATGGCCTTCTTGGTTTTCAGATCTCCATTTTGCAACCACTTGTTCAGTTCCATCTGTTGAATTATTATCCACCACAATGACTTCAAAATTGTCTTTTGAAGCGGTTTGTTGGTATAAACTATCTAGGGCACCACCAATGTATGCGGCACGATTATAGCTACAAATGACAACAGATACAAGCATTAGATTGTTGTATTTTGCTTGTTCATAAATTGTTTGATTGCTAAAGCAATACTAGCAATTAAAGCTAACCAAAGTAGGATGGAAGAAACACCTGCTAATTTTTGTGTGCTAGAAATTGAATTAGGTTTAAATTCAAATCTTATTTTATGATCTCCAGCAGGAATAACCAATCCTCTAAGAACATAGTTCACTTTTACAATTGGGGTTTCCTTTTCATCCACATATGCTTTCCAGCCATCTTTATAATATATTTCACTAAATACAGCTAGTTGTTTCGCATTTGTGGTAGCTGTGTAGTTTAGTTCGTCGTTCTTATTATTAACTAACTGAATGCTTGCATTTGAATCCACTTGTAATCCAGCTAAGGCATCAATTTTATCTTGCTCATCCATCACCGCTGTATCTTTTGGATTAAAATAAGTGAGGTGATCCATCACTGCTCTTGGCCCTTTTTTAAATTCAATTCCTTTAACGAACCAGGCATTACCCAATGCATCTGGATTAGGAATAGTATCCGATGCCATATTACCTGTGATGACATATTTTGTATTCATCATATTCAAAGTCGGCAAGCAATTAGGAAAATTATACCATTGGTTTTCGATCAGATCTTGGTAGATACTTAATTTAGCTGGGTTATATCCTCCAACTAATTTATGGTGATAGGCCATGATAGCGCCCTCATTGAATGCAGTTTGAACGCCTCGTCTGATGTCGATGATTCTAAAATTAGTCTTGTCATTTAACAATGTATTATCTAATGCAGTGAGTGCAAAAACATTTTCATTTTCTGATGCATCCACATATTGACTTGCTTTCAGGTATTGTACATTGATTTGGAATAGGTCCACCAATGTTAAAATACCTATGGCTACAATAAAAAATGTTTCTTGTATGGATCGCTTGATATAAAAGTAGATGAACAAGAACGCGGTACCAATAAACATAAATGTTCTTGTTAAGTCTGATTCAATAAATCCTTTACGGTCTTCTGCAATGGCGTTGACTAAATCTCTTGCGGGGCCTTCAAATGCTGCTTTTTGATTTGGGTCTTGTATTTGCATAATCTGACTCATCAATTGTTTTTCACTTTCCGATTTAAAATCTGAAGTAAAATACAATCCCATTAATGCTACAAATACAAAGCCTAATGTGATCCAACCTATTTTATGTTCTTGGATGAAAGTTTTAAAATTAGTCGCTTTTAAAACAGCATTCATGCCATACAATGCCAAGACTCCAATTAATAAAGTTGGCACAACAATAATCATGCTTGGGGCACGGAACTTATTGTATAGCGGCAAGTATTTTAGTATCATTAAATTGAAAGACTCAAAATAAGAACCAGCTGCCAGCATAATAGATAATACAATGACAGCACCTATCCACCAACGGTTTGGATTTTTATGACTTCCAAATCCGATACAAGCAAAGAAACAAATAATGACACCAACGTAAGGAGGGCCTGCTGTGAAACCAATGCCGCCCCAATAAAATTGCAAGAAAGATTGTAATTGCTGTCCTATTTCAGGTTGCATTTGTTGTAAGACTTCAATTGCTTTTGATTTAGTAGGGTCTACCAAATTAGGATCATTAGAAGCGCCGTATACATGAGGGAACATCATGACCAATGGCTCTGATAAGAACATGCTATAACTTAATGCATAATCTTTATTCAATCCTGTGTTGGTGATTTTGCTATCCTTAGTAGCTAAAGCGCTACCTCCTCTAATGGTTGATTTTCCAAATTCGGCAGTCCCAATGAGCATGACAGCATTCACAGCTAAACCCATTAAGCCAGCCGCCAAGCTAAATCCAACTGTTTTATAGATATGTGTAAAATCTTTTGCTTTGATCCATTGTACAAGATAAAAGACAGACATCACGAGTACAATAATTAAGCCATAATAGTTGATCTGAAGGTGGTTCGATTGAACAAACAAAGTTGTTGCGATGGCTGTACAGATAGCACCCAAGTAATATTTTTTTTGAAAAATTAAAAGGATGGATCCAATAAAGAATGGTAGATAAGCAATCGCATGCATTTTGGTGATATGTCCAACCACCACAATAATGGGATTATAGGTTGCGTAGCTATAGGCCAATCCGCCAACAATACCAATGACTGTGGAGAATCCGAGTACTTGAGCTAAAAAATAAAAACAAATACTAGCTAAGAAAAATAAACCAATTGGTTCAGGCAACTTAAGGGTGAATAATTGATCCAACATGCCAATTGAGAATGCATTGCCTGGAATACCAGTAATTTGATAGGCAGGCATCCCTCCAAACATATTATTGGTCCATAATGGGGTTTTACCATATTGGTCTTTATAATTGAGGGCGTCTTGTGCCATCCCTTTCCATTGCGTAATATCGGACTGTTGCAATACTTTTCCTTCTAATGCCGGCTTGCAATACACAATGGCTACAATAGCAAAAACGGCTACTGCAATAAGATGGGGTAGTGCAGACTTAAAAAGAGACTTGAACATATGCATTATTTTATAGTAACAAACCTACAACTAAATGGGCTTTTTTGTACTTTTAGCTCCTTGTAAATATCAACAAATGTCCCCACGCTTCCCATTGGCCTTTTTTTCTAAAGTAGCAGTCATTGTTAACCTAGGATACCTGGTTTCGACCCTGTTTTTATTCATCACATGGTTAAAGATACCTCGAGATATTGCTCAATTTATTGCCGTCATGGGTTTGGAATTGGCCCCCTTGATTAACCTTGTTTTTGCACTCATCCTTTTGATTCAATTTCTTCAAAAAAAAGTAATTAATTTACCTTCTTGGCAAACTATTTTCAACCTTAGTATGTTATTCATTCAAATAGGTCTTCTATTTATTTAAACACAAGTATGATACATCAAATTTTAAAAGACAAACCCACCAAATTATTTTTAGGGATCACCGCATTCTTTGTTGCCAATGCCCTTATCGCAGAGTGCATAGGAGGGAAGATTTTTTCACTAGAAGCTATTTTTGGTTTTAAGCCAATGAACTTGACTTTATTTGGGGAATCTGGATTGGCATTTAATTTAACCTGTGGTGTATTGTTATGGCCCTTAGAATTTGTCATCACGGATATTGTCAATGAATATTATGGCCCAAAAGCGGTAAGACGAATTAGTTTAATTGCGGTGGCATTAATCAGTTATGCTTTCATCATGTTTTATTTAGCGATGTCCGCGGCGCCAGCTGGTTTTTGGGTAGAGTCAAAAATGCAAAATGGCATTCCAAGTATGCAATTGGCATTTGAAGCCATTTTTGGACAAGGGATGTGGATCATCATCGGAAGCATCATTGCATTTATGGTGAGTCAATTGATTGATGTCACCATATTTCACAAAATCAAAAAAATGACTGGTGAAAAAATGATTTGGTTAAGATCCACTGGTTCAACAGTGGTGTCTCAATTGGTGGATAGTTTTGTCGTCTTATTTATTGCATTTAAAATTGGTAACGGATGGGCATGGTCTACTGTATTAGCAGTGGGTGTTGTCAACTATATGTATAAGTTCACCATGGCCATTGTATTAACGCCATTGATTCATTTAATTAGAAATAGAATCGAAAACTATGTGGGCGCAGAAACGGCACAAAAAATGAAATCAGAAGCGATGGGAGAAAATGCAAATATTTAAAGCGGTCTATACCCACTAATTTTTTGCTACAAAAAGTTCAATCAACATCTTGATAGCAACTTTATCTATAGGCAGCGTCATGGTATCTTCTGAAAGTTCACTGAATGGAATCCATCTTAAATGTTCTGCTGTTCCATTGGGGTCTGCAACTTCTTGGGGTAAAAAATCAAATGCTTTTTCTTTTGTCTTTACAATTGTCGTATCTGCAGTATGCACTAAATAGTAGATGGAAATAATTTGGTCTTTATGATTGAAGGCTGAAATTTGAAAAAAATCTGTCGTATAAAAATGATCTCCTACATGCACTTCAATATTGGCTTCTTCCATAAATTCTCTCGCCAATCCATCCCTAGTGCCTTCGCCAATCTCCAAACCACCTCCAGGTAATTTGGTAATATAATTTCCGCGGATGAATTCATCACTCACTAATAATCTTTGAGCTTCATCTAATAAAATGCCATACACCCTTACATTGAACAAAGCCATAAACTAACTATTTTAAATTGATAGAAGCAGTATAAACAAATGTGCCAGGGCCTTGAAGCCATATATCATTAAAGTGACCACCACCTTGGTTATTAAAACTTACAGCCAATGCACCACCAATTGTTTTGATAGCTACATGGTGCGCACCTAATTTATTCAAGTGTGTTGTGATGGCAGATGCTGTTACGCCAGTGCCACAACTATAGGTTTCATTTTCTACACCTCTTTCGTAAGTACGCACAAATAAATGGTCATTATGGAATTCAATAAAATTAACATTCACACCCTCTGCTTTGAATCGCTCATTATAGCGGATCGCTTTTCCTGCTGTAAACACATCAAAACTTTCAACCCCATTCACCAATTGAACATAGTGTGGGGATCCCGTATTAGTTACAAAAAAACCTTCACCTATTTCGACAGCGTTGACGTCTGACATTTTTAAATGAATCCATCCATTCTTTTCAATACTTGCTTCGTGAGGTCCATCAATGGCAATAAAAAAATACTTTTCTTTCACAATCCCGTGATCAAACGCAAATTGCACTAAACATCTGGCCCCATTGCCACACATAGTGCCCTCTGTGCCATCGGCATTGTAATAAGCCATAGAAAAATCATAGCCAGTTGCATTTCCGAGCACTATCAATCCATCTGCCCCAACACCAAATCTTCTATCACATAAAAATGCAATTTGCTCATTGGATAAAGCAATGCTGCCATCTCTGTTATCGATGATGACAAAATCGTTACCTGTGCCTTGGTATTTTGAAAATTGAATCTCCATTTGACTTATTTGAATAATTATATCGTAGCAATGATTCCTAAACTTTTTTGAATCATATGGTCTATAGCTTTAGCACCATCTTTACTAAATTCTTGCTTCACTCTATTGGCCACAATCACATTAATACTTAAGCACTGGTGTCCTAATAAATTACACAACCCATAAATAGCACTTGTTTCCATTTCAAAGTTGGCAATATGATGGTTCCCAAAACGGAAACTCGTCATTTGGTCAACCAAATTCGGCATCTTTAAAGGCAATCTTAAGATCCTTCCTTGAGGGCCATAAAAACCAGGACAGGTCACTGTAATACCATGGGTATATCCTTCTGTAAAATGCTTTAACAAGCCTGCACTAGCACTAGAGATATATGGTTTAATTTGATGCGCATGAATATTGGTATGTTGCTCAAATGCTGTTAAAATTTGTTGCTCTTCGGGATTGTTATTTGGTTGATAAAAATGCAATAAATTATCAATGCCTAAACCATGCGTACCTGCCACCAATTGATCCACACCCACTTCACCTTGTAAAGATCCACAAGTACCAAGTCGGATGACCGACACCGATTTTTTGATCTCATTAATGCATCTTGTTTCAAAATCAATATTCACCAAAGCATCCACTTCGTTCAATGCAATATCAATATTATCGGGT